>JAZFZN010000382.1:0-2391 GCA_036475515.1 Gammaproteobacteria bacterium | reverse complement strand
ATGGGTGAATGGATTGCCACCGGGTCCGGAACTCGCGGTGATGGACGGGGTCGATCACTTCTTTCACGGACGTCTGATCGATCTGCGCGAACTGATCGTAAGAGAATTGGGGTAGTAAAATTGGGGTCAGAGAGAAGAATTGGGGTCAGAGAGTAATTTCTAACTGCTTGATTTTTAGAGGCTTGCTAACTGACAGAAGATGCCGCATGAAAGCAGGAGAAAAATCAGGCAGTTAGAAATTACTCTCTGACCCCAATTTTTAACATGTTGAAGAAGCTGAAAAATCTGTTCACGCAGGATCTGGGCAACAGGAACAAGACCGCAGAGTCAGGCAGCCGTGAAGACGCTTTGCAGCTGGCTACGGCCGTGTTGCTGGTCGAAATGTCGCGTGCCGACTACGTGATGGACAAGGCTCAACAGCAGTCGATCATCGAGTTGTTGAGCCAGTGTTTCGAACTGACCGAGAACGAAGCCAATCTGTTGCTCGAGGTGGCCCACGAAGAGGCGGATGCCGCTGTGTCACTGCACGAGTTTACGCGTCTGCTGAATGAACGTTTGAGCTACGAAGACAGAATCCACGTTGTCGAGATGTTGTGGCGGGTCGCAGCTGCCGACGACGAACTGCATAAATACGAAGATGCACTCGTGCGTAAAGTTGCCGACCTTCTTTACGTCAGGCACTCGGACCTGGTGCGTTCAAGACACCGCGTACTCGGCGAGTGAGACAAAAAAGCCGGTGGCCATTCGGCCCACCGGCTTGTAAACACGAACACGTCGGTGTTCGTCAAACCATGTCTTTGAGGCCTTTCAGCGCAGAAACACGGACGATTTTGCGAGCCGGCTTGGCTTTGAACATCATTTTCTCGCCCGTGAACGGGTTGATGCCTTCGCGCGCCTTGGTCGCCGGTTTCTTGACGACGCGCATTTTGACGAGACCCGGAAGGGTGAACACACCGGAACCGCGCCGACCCAGGCTCTTCTTAATGACGCCGTTCAGCGATTCGAACACCGCCGCAGCTTCCTTGCGGGTCAGTCCGGTATCTTCAGCAATCGTACGCAATACCTCGGTCTTCGTCGGCGCCTTGGCAGTCGCCGCTTTCTTTGCAGTCATTCAGGTCTCCTAACAGAAAAAATGGGATTGGTTGGGAAAAAGACCGGCGGACACTATCAGAAAAACCCTTTATTGCAAGCACAAAATGCGTTTTTACCTGGCGGTGGCGTGGACCGGTGCGAACGCTAGGCCAGATACCAGGGCAGCTGAATCAGGATGCGCAGTGCGCCGATTCCGATCAGCAGAAACAGAGGAGAAAGATCCAGACCGCCGATGGGTCGGATCAGTTTTCGTACCGGCGCCATGACCGGTTCCGTGAGCGACCAGATTACGGCGGTGACTGGGCTATAGGTGCCGGGGTTGATCCAGCTGAGGATCACACGCACGAGTATCAGGAACAGATAGACATTGAGAATCAGTACAGCGAGACGTGCTATTCCGTAAACGATCTGGTCGGCTATTCCGATGTCGCCCATGCCTGGCGGAACCATCAGCGACAGTAGGAGCACAGCCCCGATTTCGAGCAGCAGTGCGACCAGGATGCTCGACAGGTCCCAACCGCGCCATCCGGGAATGATCCGCCGCAATGGTTTCAGAATCGGGTCCGTGACGCGGACGATGAACTGAGCAATCGGGTTGCGGAAATCCGCACGAACAGCCTGCATCAGAAAACGCAGGATGTACGTCACGACGTACAGTGTCAGTAGGCTGCTGACGATGAAGCGGACTGCGTTCAAAACGGACTCCAGGAATCTATTGCGGTTGAAAGCTTAGCTTGCAGTTCGGGGTCTGACAAACCAGATTTCTAAACACGTGGTCCGAAAACACCAATACCAACGCGAACAATCGTTGCGCCTTCGGCGATTGCTGCACGCATGTCGTCCGTCATACCCATCGACAAGACGTCCAGTGCCAATCCATCCGCCTTCAAGCTGTCGAACAGCTCGCGCAATGGACGAAAGTTGTCGCGTTGCTGTTCAAACTCCGTCTCCTGCGGTGGCAAGCACATCAGTCCCCTCAGTCGCAGCCCCGGAAGCCGATCGACAAGTTTTGCCAGTTCCGGCACGTCGGTCGGGTCGGCACCGTTTTTGGTCTCCTCACCGTGTGTATTCACCTGCAGACACACATTCAGCGGTGGCAACTGGTCCGGTCTCTGGGCCGAAAGCCGCTGCGCAATTTTTGGCCGGTCCACGGTGTGCACCCAAGAGAAGTGCGATGCTACCTGACGTGTCTTGTTGGTCTGCAAGTGACCGATGAAATGCCAGCACACCGATTCAACGGGAATCGTTTCGATCTTCGGGATTGCTTCCTGGACGATGTTTTCGCCGAAGTCCCTCTGT
>JAZFZN010000381.1:0-5405 GCA_036475515.1 Gammaproteobacteria bacterium | reverse complement strand
GCGTTTGCTCAATACGTTGGCCAGCGCATGAAAGACCTCACAACCATAACGCAGCGCCTCGCCAAAGGACGGTGCACTTACGGGTATGATCATGAATTCCTGGATGTCGACGCTATTGTCGGCGTGCGCTCCACCGTTGATGATGTTCATCATCGGCACCGGCAAGACCGTTTGATCGGTTCCGGACAATCCGGCCAAATAACGGTACAACGGTTCCGTCCGTTGTGCAGCGACAGCGTGTGCCGCGGCAAGGGACACGGCGAGGACGGCATTGGCCCCGAGTCGGCCCTTGTTGTCTGTGCCGTCGAGTTCGATCAGTGTTCGGTCCAGTGCTTGTTGATTCGTTGCATCGAATCCGATCAACGCGTCGCGTATTTCTCCATTGACGTGCGCTACTGCACCGAGCACTCCCTTGCCACCAAATCGCGCAGTGTCACCATCACGCAATTCCACCGCTTCTCGGGTACCGGTCGACGCACCCGAAGGTATGGCGGCACGGCCGAGCGCACCACAAGACAACCGAATGTCCGCTTCAACGGTCGGATTGCCACGCGAGTCAATGATCTCGCGCGCGCCGACGTCGGCGATTTCTCCCATCATTATTCCTTGTAATTTCAGGTACTCAACAGGTTTTCTTCGAGCGTCTTCGACTTGACACTGGAGTCCAGGTCGCAAAGCGTTTCGAGCAGGCTGCGCATACGTGCCAGCGGCCAAGCGTTCGGACCATCGGACAAGGCCGCTTCCGGATTCGGATGCGTTTCCATGAACACACCCGAGACACCAGCTGCGACCGCGGCGCGCGCCAGAACCGGAATGTGCTCCCGTTGCCCCCCGGAAGTGGTCCCCTTGCCACCGGGCAGCTGCACCGAATGCGTCGCGTCGAACACGACGGGTGCGCCGGTACCACGCATGATTGCGACGGACCGCATGTCGGAAACGAGGTTGTTGTAGCCGAACGAGAAACCACGTTCGCAGACCATGATCTGTTCGTTGCCGGTCGAACGTGCTTTGTCGACGACATTGCCCATTTCCCACGGTGACAGGAACTGACCCTTCTTGATATTGACGGGCCTGCCCTGGCTTGCGGCACCAACGATAAAGTTCGTCTGTCGGCACAGGAATGCGGGTGTCTGCAAAACATCGACGACGGCCGCAACCTCTGATAATGGCGAATCTTCGTGAATGTCGGTCAGAACCGGAACACCGATCTGTTTCCTGACCTCATCGAGGATCTTTAGCCCTTCTTCGATACCGGGACCACGATAGCTATCGATCGACGAACGGTTCGCCTTGTCGTAGGACGACTTGTAGATGAACGGGACACCGAGATCAGATGTGATTTCTTTCAGTTCGCCCGCCGTATCGAGGGCGAGTTGCCGGCTCTCTACGACGCACGTCCCTGCGATCAAAAACATCGGTCGGTCGAGCCCGACCTCGAATCCGCACAGGTTCATGCGCGTGCGGCTTCCGGTTCGGACAGCTGCCGTGTGCGGAACTGTCCGGCCGCTTCGATGAATCCGGTAAACAACGGGTGCCCATCGCGCGGTGTCGATGTGAACTCCGGATGAAACTGACAGGCCAGGAACCACGGATGGTCCGGCAGCTCGACCATCTCAACGAGACCGTCGCGCGAACGCCCCGAGAACACGAGGCCCGCGTCACCAAGCTTTTTCATGAAACCGTTGTTGAACTCGTAGCGATGCCGGTGTCTTTCGACGATGACCTCACTGCCATAGGTCATATTGGCCAGCGTCCCGGGTTCCAGCACACATTCCTGGCCGCCCAGACGCATCGTGCCGCCGACGTCGGAATCGTTCGTGCGGCGCTCCGTCAGACCCGTGCGGTTGTCCCATTCGGTGATCAGCGCGATGACCGGATACTTTGTATCCGGGTCGAACTCCGTACTGTTCGTGCCGTCCAGACCGACGACGTGGCGCGCAAAATCGACAACCGCCGTCTGCAACCCAAGACAAATGCCGAGATACGGTACGTTGTTTTCTCGTGCGTATCGGACCGCTGCCACCTTGCCTTCGATGCCGCGTTCTCCGAATCCGCCGGGCACCAGTACTGCATCCATGTTTTCAAGACATCCGGTGCCGCGCTTTTCGATCCCCTCGGATTCCATGTAATGAATATTCACACGGGTCCGAGTCTGGATGCCCGCGTGCAACAAGGCTTCGTTCAGCGACATGTATGCGTCACGGAAGTGTACGTACTTACCGACCATGGCAATGTCGACTTCCGAGTCCGGATTCGCCTTCGCATCGACAACTCGATCCCACTCAGAAAGGTCTGGTGGTCCGACGTCGAGACCGAGTTTCTCGACGACGATGTCGTCGAGTCCTTCAGCAGACAACAATGCGGGGATCTTATAGATGTCGTCCGTATCGACCGCGGAAATGACGGCTTCTTCGCTGACGTTCGTGAACAATGCGATCTTGCGACGGTGTTCGTCCGGAATCGGCAGTTCGCCACGACACAGCAATACATCGGGCTGAATACCGATAGACCGAAGTTCCTTGACCGAGTGTTGTGTCGGTTTGGTTTTCAGTTCACGCGACGTGGCGATATACGGTACGAGCGTCAGGTGCACATACACGACGCGTTCACGGCCAAGTTCGATGCCCATCTGACGAATCGCTTCCATGAAGGGTTGTGATTCGATGTCCCCGACGGTTCCGCCGATTTCGACCATGCACACATCGGAATCACCGGCACCCAGCTCGACCGACTGTTTGATCTCGTCAGTGATGTGCGGAATGACCTGAACGGTCGCACCGAGGTAGTCGCCACGTCGCTCCTTCTCGATGACGTTCTGGTAGATGCGTCCCGTTGTGAAATTGTTATTGCGGCCCGTCTTCGTTCGCACAAAACGTTCGTAGTGCCCGAGGTCGAGGTCCGTCTCGGTACCATCCTCGGTCACGAACACCTCGCCGTGCTGGAACGGACTCATGGTCCCGGGATCAACGTTGATGTATGGGTCGAGCTTGATCAGGCTGACCTTGAGTCCACGGGCTTCGAGCAGAGCACCAAGGGAGGCCGACGCGAGTCCCTTGCCGAGCGAGGAAACCACACCGCCGGTCACAAAAACAAAACGAGTCATCTGGAGATTTTCCGCCTTTAGAGCCTCTCGGGCTTGTTGCGCAAGACGGGATGAAAAACTACCAGAACATGTTGCCTTTTTCACGTCAATTCGTGCGGGCTGAAAATCTCTCGCACGGATGCAAGACAACGCGCAAAGCCCCGAGAAAGCACCGTTTGTCGTCAGTAAACGAGCATTTTGAGCGGCTTTTCAACGTGGCATTGGGCCGCTCAGGGGATTTCAGCGCCGGTGGACGGGGGGATGGTGTTCCCAAACCACCCGGTAGCCTCTTTCGCCGCTGTCCGCCGCGAATCCCGCGTCGACCCAGAGATCCGCGACGGCTGCCAGCCGATCGCCGACATACAAGAACGGCAGCCGCTGCCGCATCCAAGGCAGGACACCCTTGTCCTGGAACAGCTTCTTGACGACATGGCGATGTTCACGCCCAGGCAGACGCAACTTCTCGCCCCCAGTGCGGAAACGCACCTTGAAACCGTTTTCAGCACACGCATGTTTCAGTCGCGGCCCGGTGTCCGCCGCGGTAATCCGTAATGTCCCGAAAGGCGCTGGCAACTCACATGGTCCGGCGCCGGTCAGAGTACCGACGACACCGCTCGGCACTGGTGGTAACGGCGTCATCGCGTACAAGCGGTCGCCATAACGTCTCACCTCAGCACCCGGCCAACAGACTTTCGGCTCCGAATCGGAGCGCGCTTCGAGTACATCGCGAATGATTTCAAGCACGACGGAGCCTGGGACCGGTAGCTCGAGACCTGCGATCCAATGTCTCAGCAGATTCCTTTGCCTGGCCACATCGAGCATCCTGAGGCGACCAACCGACAACGACTCGGCATCACCGACACGGGCCAGATCGGCTTCCGCGAGCGCATCGAGCAGACGCGCCGCGTCCTGGATGTGCAAGGCATTGCGCCCGACTGTGGTGGCTGCGGACGGCCAGCGTCGTTCGAGCAACGGCAGGACTTCGTGGCGTAAATAGTTGCGGTCGAATCGTCTGTCGGCGTTGCTCGGATCGTCGAGCCAGGAAAGACCGGCCCCACGCGCGTAGTCTTCGAGTTCCGCGCGTCTGAATGGAAGCAACGGCCGGGCGTGGAACCCACGTCCGAAACGAGCAAGTTCAGGCATCCCGCCCAGCCCTTTGACGCCGCTGCCACGCAGCAGGTTCAGCAATACCGTCTCCAACTGGTCGTCGCGGTGGTGCGCGGTCAGCAACACTTCACCGGGTTCCAACAGTTCGGCGAGCGCCTGATAGCGTGCAGTGCGTGCCGCGGCTTCCGGTCCGCCCGGAGAGTCCTTTTCGACCACGACTTGACTGCACAGAAACGGAACATCCCACCGGGACGACTGTTCGGAACAATGGGCGGTCCACCGCCCGGAATCTTCCTGCAGACCATGGTCGACGTGTGCGGCGCGCAGACGGAGTGCGGACCAGTTATCGGTCAGCCGCACCAGTGACCCCATCAGAACGGTTGAATCCAGACCACCGCTGAACGCAACCAGATAGCGTGGTTGGGTTCCGAGTTTTTCGAGGCGGGTTTGCAGTGCTTCGGGTGTGTAGGCCACGGCCGGCCTCGTGTCGGTCAGGACTCGGTGTATCGCCCGTAACCGCGAATACGACCGTAACGCGTCTCCAGCAACTGCTCAATCGACATTGCGTCGAGCTGCTCGAGCTGTGCGATCAACGCATTTTTGATCGCCTCGGCCATCGCATCGGGGTCCCGGTGCGCGCCACCGAGGGGTTCCGGGATGACTTCGTCGATCAGGTCGAGTTCTGCGATCCGTTCGGCGGTGATGCCCATCGCCTCTGCCGCATCCTGCGCTTTCTCGGCGCTCTTCCACAGGATCGACGCGCACCCTTCCGGCGAGATCACCGAATAGATCGAGTACTGCAACATCAGTACACGATCTGCGACGCCGATTGCGAGTGCGCCACCGGAACCGCCCTCGCCGATCACCGTAGCGACGATCGGTGTGCGCAAAGTCGACATCTCATAAAGATTGCGTGCGATCGCTTCGCTCTGGCCTCGTTCTTCCGCCCCGACGCCCGGATAAGCTCCGGGAGTATCGATGAATGTCAGGACAGGTACATGGAAGCGTTCGGCGAGGTGCATCAGACGCATCGCCTTGCGGTAGCCTTCCGGTCTTGGCATCCCGAAGTTGCGACGGATTTTCTCATTCGTGGCCCGGCCTTTCTGATGTCCGATCACCATCACAGGTCGGCCTTCGAGGCGTCCGAGTCCACCGACGATCGCGGAATCGTCAGCATAATGACGATCACCGTGCAGTTCGTAGAAGTCGGTGAAAA
>JAZFZN010000380.1:0-4234 GCA_036475515.1 Gammaproteobacteria bacterium | reverse complement strand
GCGGCGAAACAGGGCTACGGCGATCACCGAAGCCGCCAACAGAAGAAGAATCTGTGAGAGTCCATCGAACATCGGCTTGGCCAGCATAGCATTGGGTCCCATGGGGTCTGGCCGCAGAGCCGGTGATGCGGCAAACTGCCTGTCCACGTTTGCCACAGGGGAAGCAAATGTCGGTCCAATACAAACGTCTGCTGGCTATGACGCTTGTTGTGTTCGCAATCGTCGCCTGCGAAGCGCCGCGAGAATCAGACCGAACAGCAGTCAATACAGAAGTTTTTGAATCGACGTATCAGGCTATGCCGTCCGAACCCGTGTTCTTCAGGAACGCGACGATCCTGACCGGAGATGGGGAGCGCATCGACGGGGGTTCGATTCTGGTTTCCGATGGAACAATCGTCGCGGTTGGTGCTGACGTCGAAGCACCCGATGACGTGCTGGTCGTCGATGTCGGCGGCAAGTGGATCACGCCCGGGATTATCGATGTGCATTCGCACCTCGGGGTTTATCCGTCGCCGGACGTACCCGCGCTCGCCGACGGCAACGAGATCAGCGCACCGAATACCGCAGAGGTTTGGGCGGAGCACTCGATCTGGCCTCAGGATCCCGGTTTCGCGACGGCGCTTGCCGGCGGTGTCACAACGATGCAGATCCTGCCGGGTTCGGCGAACCTGTTCGGTGGCCGCAGTGTCACGGTCAAGAACGTTCCGGCACGTACCTACCAGGCGATGAAGTTCCCGGGCGCACCGCACGGGTTGAAGATGGCCTGTGGTGAGAACCCGAAACGGGTATACGGGGCCAAAGGCGTTGCACCGACGACGCGAATGGGGAACGTTGCCGGTTACCGGTCCGCGTGGGCTGCCGCACAGAAATATAGTAGGGACTGGGAGCGGTATGAGAACGGTGAAGCTGAAGAAGAACCGGAACGCAACCTGCAACTGGAAACACTGGCCGGTGTTCTGAAAGGCGAGATTCTCGTCCACAACCATTGCTATCGGGCCGACGAGATGGCGACTATGCTCGATATCGCCAAGGAGTTCGGTTATCGCGTGACTGCATTCCATCACGCCGTCGAGGCGTACAAGGTTGCGGATCTGCTTGCCGAAAACGATACCTGTGCAGCGATGTGGGCCGACTGGTGGGGATTCAAGATCGAGGCCTACGACGGCGTCCGCGAGAACATTCCGATGGTCGATGCCGCCGGCGCCTGCGCGATCGTCCATTCCGATTCGGAGATCGGCATGCAACGACTGAACCAGGAAGCGGCCAAGGCGATGGCCGCTGCCAATCGTATCGGCTTTGACATCGACGAGGCGCAGGCCATCCGCTGGTTGACGTCGAACCCCGCCAAAGCGCTGGGTATCGGCGACGATACCGGTACGCTCAGCGCCGGCAGGATGGCCGACCTCGTCGTCTGGTCCGGTAACCCGTTCAGTGTCTACACAAAGGCCGACAAGGTGTTCATCGATGGCGCACTGGTCTACGACCGTGAAGATCCGGCGCGACAACCACAGTCAGACTTCGAACTGGGACAGTTGTGATGGAGGTTTCGAAAATGAAAACGACAGCGCTGCTGTTCGCAACTGTTCTGGTATTACCGACGGTTGCTGTTGCCCAAACCTACGCAATCACCGGTGGCAAAGTTCACACCGTGTCTGATGCAGGCACGCTCGACGACGCGACCGTAGTTATCACAGATGGCCGTGTCGTGGCTGTCGGGACTGACGTAGCGGTTCCGGACGGCGCGGAAGTGATCGACGCGACCAACAAAGTCGTCACACCGGGGTTCGTACCCGCATACAGCCATCTGGGTCTGGTCGAAATCGGTCTGGTCGACGAAACCGTCGACAGCTATCAGATCGGCGATCGGTTTTCAGCTGCTGTCGATGTTACCGACGCGTTCAATCCGGCCTCGACACTGATCCCGATCATGCGTGTCGAGGGGATCACTCGTGCGTTCGTAGCGCCTACGGTATCGTTGTGGGCGCTGGCGAGAGTAGCCGGTGCACGTACGAGCCTGATCGCGGGTCAGGGTGCCTGGGTCGATCTGAGTGGCAGCGCAGACTCTGTCGTTCAGCCTAGGGTTGCAATGTTTGTCGAACTCGGTGAGACCGGTGCGGCGTTGACGGGTGGTTCACGAACGACTGCAATGCTCGAGTTGCGTGAAGCGCTGACCGATGCACACGATTATGCCGAGGAGGGGGGTGACAACTGGCTCGAACGCGACCGGGCACTGAGCCGCCTCGACCTTCAGGCGCTCGGACCTGTCATTGCTGGATCCATACCGGTGGTCGCGCGTGTCGAACGCGCCAGCGACATCCGCGCCGCGATGCAACTGGCGGACGAGTTCGATCTGAAACTCGTCATTCGCGGTGGTGCCGAGGCCTGGATGCTGGCCGACGAACTGGCCGAAGCCGGCGTTCCGGTAATCTTTGATCCCGTGCGAAATCTTCCCGACCGTTTCGAACGACTCGGTTCGCGACTCGAAGCCGCCGCGCTGCTGAACGAAGCCGGTGTGACAATTGCGTTTTCGTCATCCGATGAACACAACGATCGCAACGTGCGCCAGAAGGCGGGAAATGCAGTCGCGTATGGCCTTCCATACGCTGCTGCCCTGGCCGCACTGACCAGGAACCCGGCATATATCTACGGTGTGGAAGAATACGGGTCGCTTGAACCGGGTGCGGTGGCCGATATCGTCGTTTGGGATGGCGACCCGCTGGAAGTAACGACCTACGCCGATGCGGTGTTCATAAACGGTGAGAAGATTCCAATGGAGTCGCGTCAGACGAAACTGCGTGATCGCTATCTGAAACTGGACCGTGAGCTGCCTCACGCTTATACAAAGCCGTAGACTGATCTTCGTCGTTCTCGTTGCGTTAGCCAGCTGTGCGCCGGCGCAACGCGTGCGCACGCCGGAAATCGATCAGGGCGGCGTCCCGGAGCGCGTCCCGCAAGACACGACCCTGAAAGTCATGACGTTGAACATGGCGCACGCCAAGGGCAACCGTCTGCACCAGTTGTTTCAGGGTCGCGAACGACACGAAGAACAACTCGAAGAGATCGCAGAGTTGCTCGAACGCGAACAACCGCATCTGCTCGCGTTGCAGGAGGCCGATCGTGCTTCGTTCTGGAGCGGCCGGATCGACCACGTCGGATACCTCGGCGATTCGTTCAGTCAATCCGTTTACGCCGAACACATGGACGGCCCGCAGTTGTCGTCGGGTACGGCGGCCCTCTCGTCTTTGCCTCTGACGGAACCACACGCGGCCACATTCAGTGCACGCTGGTTCGCGGCGCCCCGGGGTTTTGTCATCGCGCGAGTCGACTGGCCGGGTGTACCGGAACTGTCTGTCGACGTCGTTTCGGTGCATCTTGATTATCTGCGTCCAAATGTGCGCGAAGCACAGGCCGGTGAAATCATCGAAACGCTGCGCAAACGCGATCGACCATTGATCCTGATGGGAGACTTCAATACATCGTATAAACACGACAGTGCGGTCTGTACGTTGATCCGCGCACTGAAACTTCGCGCGCCGCCGGAAGTGACAAAGAATACCTTTCCGCGTTTTGGTTTGACAGTCGACTGGATACTCATTTCAAAAGAACTGGAATACCGCAGTTACGAAGTGCTCGACGATGTGGTTTCGGATCATCGCGCGGTCGTCGCCGGGCTGGGGCCGGCAGATAACGGCACACCGATCCGACAGGCCTGTGAATGATGACTGTCTTTCACGACCATTTTTCCGGAAAAGCACAGGGTTATGCTGCCTATCGCCCGATCTATCCAGAGGCCCTGTTCGGCTGGCTCGCGGATCAATGCCGCGAACATGAGTGCGCATGGGATTGCGCGACCGGTAATGGTCAGGCCGCACTGTCGCTGGCGCGGCATTTCGACGTTGTGCACGCAACCGATGCCAGCGAACAACAGATCGCAAACGCGATCCCACACGACCGTGTCCGGTACGCGAGCGCGAACGCGGTTTCCGTGCCATTTGCCGACAACAGCATCGACCTGACGACGGCCGCGCAGGCCGTGCACTGGTTTGACAGCGATGCGTTCTACACCGAAGTGCGCCGTGTCTCGAAACCGGGGGCAGTACTCGCGGTCTGGTGCTATGGTCTGGGGCAGGTTTGCCACGAAGTCGACCGGTTGATCGGCCACTACTACGAGGACATCGTGGGACCGTTCTGGCCACCCGAGCGCGGTTATATTGAAGAGGGCTATCGAACGATC
>JAZFZN010000379.1:0-3725 GCA_036475515.1 Gammaproteobacteria bacterium | reverse complement strand
TTGCGCGTCCTCGCCGAAGGCGAGTTCTACCGGGTTGGCGGCCAGGAATCGATTCGCGTAGACGTGCGGGTGATTGCAGCGACAAACCAGGATCTCGAGCAAAAGATCGTGGACGGCAGTTTTCGAGAAGATCTTTACTACCGTCTAAACGTTGTTCATCTGCGCGTGCCGACATTGCGCGAGCGTCGTGAGGACATCGCGATGTTGTTGCAACACTATCTGCGGAAATCTGCACGCGAGTTACGTAGCGAAGAAAAGACTCTGCACGGCGAAACACTCGAAAAGCTCAGCCAGTATGACTGGCCGGGCAACGTGCGCCAGTTGATCAATGTGTGCCGGCGTCTGACGGCGCTGGCGCCCGGACGCGAGATCCTGCCTGCGGATCTACCGGAAGAATTCAGTACGGGCGGTAGTGCGGCTGAGCGATGGACGCAGGACCTGTCAGCCTGGGCGGAACAGCAACTCGGTCTCGGTCATACCGAGCTGTTGCAAACGGCGCAACCCGAGTTCGAACGTGCACTGATTCGTGCCGCACTGAAACGTTCCGGTGGCAAACGCATCGAGGCGGCAAAACTGCTCGGCTGGGGCCGGAATACCCTGACGCGCAAGATACGCGAGCTGGAACTGGAGTGATTAGTCGTTCAGTTGTGAAGCCGCGACGCGTTCCCGCATCGCCTGCACGAAGCGATGGTCCAGATCCTGATCGATCGATGCGAGCACGATGAACTCTGCGCCGTCGTGTTTGCGGATCGTGATGATCGTGTCGTCGATCCAGCTTTCTGAGTACTCCGGTATGATCTCACTGATTTCGTCGTAGTACGCATAGTCGCCGTAGAGTTCACCTTCGTCCTGCCAGTAGCTGATGACGCTCAGATCGGTAACCACGTTGCCGTCTTCGCGGTAGGAAAGAAAGCCGGTGCTGTAGAAGTACAGCATCTGTTCTTGGTCTTCCAGTAGACCTTGTTCGACCATCCAGTCTGCATGGCGAGCCGGTACCTTGTCACCGGTGACCACGGTGGTGCCCGGCACCAGACCGATCGACATCGCCGCTGCCAGCGCCGTCATTGGTGCAAACAACGCCGCAACACCAACTGTGCGGAGACGGATCTTCGAGTTGTAGGCGTACGACGAAGATCTGATGTTCAGACTGTTGATCGCATTGACGACCGCGAGAATCGGTACGAAGTCGAACAACGCGATCATCCAGTATGGATCCGGTAGCCTGACCGTCATGGCGAGCAGCACATAGGCGCCCGTGATGACTGCGGCCTGTTCGACTGCTGCGCGTGCGGAACCGTCCGAATGATCGCGAATGTCGCGTATCAACGGATAGCACCAGATCACACTGAATACTGCGCGCCAGAATGGCCAGATGTCGCTGCCGTCCCGGCCCTTGATGTACAGCCAGTTTCTGTAGAACCAGTACAACTTGTAGATGCCGAGCGTCAGCAGCGACAACACCGCGAACTTCACCGACGAGATGGGGAAATACACGGCCTCCGCGGTGGTTTCTTCCGCCGCTTGTGGACCCAGTCTTTCTGGCGTCAGATCATCAAAATCGGGCACGACAAACTCCGTTTCCCGGTGTATACACAGGAGAAACGACACGGTCTGAGCCGTCAAGGAACTGGTTGGCAGTACGGTTCAGCCTGCGGTCGCGGCTTCGGTGGGGTCGAGGTGTGTGTCGAGCGTTCCAGTCAGGTCTGCGGCCGACGCGAGGCCGTGACGTCCGAGGTATTCGACCAGGCCTTTGTTAATTTTCTTGCAGACAAACGCATCATAGAACAACGCTGTTCCGACACCGACGGCCGTCGAACCGGCAATCATGAACTCGACCGCGTCTTTCCAGGTGGTGA
Organism: Gammaproteobacteria bacterium; assembly: GCA_036475515.1. Lineage (GTDB taxonomy): Bacteria > Pseudomonadota > Gammaproteobacteria > Steroidobacterales > JAZFZN01 > JAZFZN01. The sequence continues at coordinate 1,869 of JAZFZN010000379.1, read as the reverse complement.
CACCACCCTGGCCGATGATCGGGACGTTGTGTGGACGTGCAACTTCGTACACCTGATGAACCTTCAGCAATGCGATCGGTTTGATTGCCGGACCCGACAGACCCCCCTGTACGTTTCCGATGATCGGTTCGCGGGTTTCGACGTCGATCGCCATACCCATCAGGGTATTGATGACTGCGAAGCCGTCGGTGCCGGCTTCGATACAACGTCGCGCATTCTCGGCGATGTCGGTCTGGTTCGGCGAGAGTTTCGTGATCAATGGTTTTTTCGTTTCTGCACGACAGGCTTCGACAACGCGTGCGGACATGTCCGGGTCGTTGCCGAATGCGACGCCACCTTCCTTGACGTTTGGGCAGGAGATGTTGATCTCGATCGCGTCGATCGGTGAATCGTCGAAGAGTCGTGTGACCTCGGCGTATTCCTCTACCGTAGAACCCGACACGTTTGCGATAAAGCGCGTCTCTGAAAAATCGAGCTTTGGCAGGTAGTCCTTGACTACAGTTTCGGTGCCCGGGTTCTGCAGACCGATCGCATTCAACATGCCCATCGGCGTTTCGTAGATACGGTGGGGCGGGTTCCCGAGTCGGGGGTTCAGGGTTGTGCCCTTCAGTACGACGCCACCAGCGTCTCGATTGGAGAAACCCTTGACGCGTGTGTACTCTTCCCCGAAACCGACGCAGCCGGACAACAGTACCAGCGGTGTGGCAAACGACATACCGCAGAAGTCGATCGCGAGCGGATCAGGTCGGGTGCGGTCTGCGGCGGTCGCCATCAGTTTCCTCACTATGGTCGCGGGCGCATTATCCCGCGACTGTCATCCCGAGCGCCAGCGAGGGATCTCGGATGCTGCTTCGGCCTGGAGATTCCTCGCCTTGGGCTCGGAATGACAGTGTCTAGGGATCAAGCGACAGCGATGTTTCATGTAGTCCTGTATCAGCCCGAGATCCCGCCGAACACCGGCAACATCATCCGCTTGTGCGCGAACACCGGTTCGCAACTGCATCTGATTCACCCACTGGGATTCGTACTCGATGAGAAACGCCTGCGTCGCGCCGGTCTCGACTACCATGACCGGGCGTTCGTGTCCGAACACAGCAGTCTGCAAGGCTGTCTCGAGGCATTGGAAACAGACCGGGTGTTTGCACTGACGACCAAGGCTGAAACCGTCTACACCGATGCGCGCTTCCAAACCGGAGACGCACTGTTGTTCGGTCCCGAAACGCGTGGCCTCCCGAACGCCGTGCTCGCGACGTTGGCTGCAGAGCGAAAGCTGCGTATACCGATGCGCACTACCGAACGCAGCCTGAACCTTTCCAACACCGTGGCGCTCGTAGTGTATGAAGCACTGCGACAGAACGGGTTTGCCGGGCTGGAATGACCTGAGTAGGATGGCCCGACCGTGCAACCGGGTCCCTTGACCCTCGACGCCGACCCAGGTGCTGGAATCAGCCCGGCGGGCTCGGTCTTGAGCGCCTGGACCATCGACGCAGCCATTTTGCGGCCTGGCTCTAAGCCGGTGCCGTCCAATCCAAATGCAGAGTGTTATCTGCGCCTAGCTGCGTCCTATTGCTGAACTGCTCGCCCTCACGGTTCAGCATCCGTTTCAACCAACGCGCATCTTCGTTGTTGGCCCGATGTACTCGGAATCGCTTCATCTGTGTCGGTACCATTGACAGTTCTGTCAGTTGACCGGTTGCCGCATTCACCGTGACAAAGTACATCAGTCCCAGATCACCCCTGAATCTCTGGTAGCCGACGATACCCTCGTAGTCGTTGATGAAGTCGCCGCAGCCGTAGATGATCGGCTTGCCGTTGTAAACCTCAACCGCTTTGGGATGGTGCGAGGAGTGACCGTGAACGACATCGATA
>JAZFZN010000378.1:0-7261 GCA_036475515.1 Gammaproteobacteria bacterium | reverse complement strand
ATCATGCTGATGCCGTGGTTTGCATACGCGGTACCGGCGGCGATCCACGAACAGGTGGAACCGGCTTCGTTGATGCCCTCCTCGAGGATCTGTCCGTCCTTCGACTCACGATAAAACATCAGCTGGTCGGCGTCCTGGGGCTTGTACAGTTGTCCGAGCGATGAATAGATACCGATCTGCCGGAACATTCCCTCCATACCGAAGGTACGCGCTTCATCGGGCACGATCGGGACGATGTTCTTGCCGATGTTCTTGTCGCGTACCAGTGCGGTGAGCATGCGCACCAGGGCCATCGTGGTCGAGATCTCCCGGTCACCACTGCCTTCGAGCTGGCCTTTGAACAGATCTATCGACGGCACCTTCAGTGGTGGCGCCTCGGTAATGCGACGTGGCAGAAACCCGTGTAACTCTTCGCGTCGTTGCATCATGTAACGCATTTCTTCGCTGTCGTCGGGTGGCCGTTTGAACGGGACGTCAGCGATCTCCTCGTCGGAGACCGGAATGTTGAAGCGGTCCCGGAATGCTTTCAGCGCTTCTTCGTCGAGCTTCTTTTGTTGGTGCGTCGACATCTGGCCCTCGCCAGCTTTGCCGAGACCGAATCCCTTGACGGTTTTTGCAAGGATGACCGTCGGACGGCCGTCGCCTTCTACAGCTTTGGAATACGCCGCGAACACTTTCGACGAATCGTGGCCACCGCGATTCAGACGCCACACCTCATCGTCTGACATGTTCGCGACCATCGCTTTCAGTTCGGGGTATTTTCCGAAAAAATGTTCGCGTGTATAAGCCCCGCCATAGGCTTTGAAATTCTGGTATTCGCCGTCGATGGCCTCTTCCATGCGTCGACGCAACAGACCCTGGGTGTCTCTGGCCAGCAATGGGTCCCAACGTTTCCCCCACACCACTTTGATCACGTTCCAGCCGGCACCGAGGAACACCGATTCGAGTTCCTGGATGATCTTGCCGTTACCACGCACCGGTCCGTCCAGACGTTGCAAATTGCAGTTCACAACGAAGATCAGGTTGTCGAGCCCTTCGCGTGCGGCGATCGAAATCGCCCCGAGAGATTCGGGTTCATCCGTTTCACCGTCACCAAGAAAACACCAGACTTTGCGATCAGTTTCCGGTACGACCCCGCGATGTTCCAGATAACGTTGAAAACGCGCCTGGTAAATCGCCATCATCGGACCGAGACCCATCGACACCGTCGGGAACTGCCAGAAGTCCGGCATCAGCCATGGATGCGGATAAGAAGACAAACCACCACCACCGACTTCCTGGCGGAATCGCGACAGTTGTGCAGCGGTCAGACGCCCTTCGAGATACGCGCGGGCATAGATTCCCGGTGACGAATGCCCCTGGATGTAAATCATGTCGCCGCCGTGCCCGTCGTGTGGTCCACGCCAGAAATGATTGAACCCTACTTCGTAGAGCGTTACCGCGGATGCATAAGTCGAGATGTGACCACCGTACTCGGTGCTGATGCGGTTCGCATGCAGGACCATCGCCATCGCGTTCCAGCGAATGTATGCCTCGATGCGTCGTTCCAGAGAACGGTCTCCCGGGTATTCCGGCTCTTGTCCGACCGGGATCGTATTGACGTAGGCGGTGTTTTGGCGATAAGGCAGATAGGCACCGGAACGACGGGCATGATCGATCACCTGATCGAGCAGGAAATGCGCCCGTTCGGCGCCATGCACACGCAACACGGAGTCGATTGACTCGATCCATTCCCGCGTTTCGAGTGGATCGCTGTCGCTGAAGTCCGGCTTGGCAGACATGTCGGAGTTCCTGTTTCGGGTTTTAGTCAGATGCAGCGCCCGGTTTTACTGATTTTTTGCCACGGGCTGTTAGGATGTGGCGTCGCGCTGCAGCGCGTTATCTTCGGGGTTTGGTATATGCAGGTCAAGGCGCGCCGAGGGTCCTGTTGAGCGACGAACTCGTCATCACACGCCCGGACGACTGGCATGTTCATTTGCGGGACGGCGCCGCGCTTTCAACCGTCGTTCCCGATACCGCGCTGCAGTTCGGACGCGCAATTGTGATGCCAAATCTCGTGCCGCCGGTCACCGATACCGACTCCGCGTTCGCCTATCGCCAGCGCATTCTCGAAGCCGTCCCCGACGGTGTGGATTTCACGCCTCTGATGACCCTGTATCTGACCGACGCGACGGAGGCTGCCGAGATCGACAAAGCGCGCAACAGCGGGGCAGTGCATGGCGTCAAGTTGTACCCTGCGGGCGCGACGACCCATTCCGATTCCGGCGTCACCGCAATCGACAAGGTCTTTCCGGTACTGGAAAGAATGAGCGAAACCGGGATGCCGTTGCTCGTCCATGGCGAAGTGACCGACGATGACATCGACGTGTTCGACCGCGAACAGGTATTCATCGAACGCGTACTCGAACCGCTGGTGCAACGATTTGAATCCCTGCGTGTAGTGTTCGAACACGTGACGACTGCGGAAGCCGTCGCGTTCGTACGCAACGCGCGCGCCGGTGTGGCAGCGACGATCACCCCACAACACCTGTTGCTGAACCGCAACGCACTGTTGGCCGGTAGGATCCGGCCACACAACTATTGTCTGCCGGTTTTGAAAACCGAACGCGACCGGGAAGCCCTGGTTGCCGCGGCGACGAGTGGCGACCCGCGGTTTTTTCTCGGCACCGACAGCGCACCGCACGCACGAAATGCAAAGGAAACCGCTTGCGGGTGCGCCGGTGTCTACACGGCACACGCTGCACTGGCGCTGTATGCCGAAGTTTTCGACGAGACCGGGGCGCTCGACAAACTGGAAAGCTTTGCGTCTTTCAACGGCGCCGACTTCTACGGCCTGCCACGCAATGAACAGAAGGTGCGACTGATCAAAAAGGATACACCGGTACCAAAAGTTGTCCCGTTTGGCGACGAGGAACTCGTGCCATTTCGCGCCGGCAAAACGGTTTCCTGGACGGTCGAAACCGCATGAACGAATACAACGATGCCCACGTCGCGATGGCAGGGCGTTTTCGCGGCTTTCTGCCGGTCGTCGTCGACGTCGAGACCGGCGGGTTCAATCCGGCGACCGATGCGTTGCTCGAAATCGCGGCCATCCTGCTCGAGTTCGACGATCACGGGCTGTTGCGCCCAAAAACCTCGATCGCCTATCACGTTGAGCCTTTCGAAGGTGCAAACATCGAAGAGGCTTCGGTCGAGGTCACCGGAATCGACCCACACCACCCTTTGCGTCCCGCGCTACCGGAACGGGATGCCTTGCAACGCGTGTTCCGTGAAGTGCGCCATGAAATTCGCGACACGGATTGTTCACGCGCGATCCTGGTCGGTCACAATTCGTTTTTCGATTTGAATTTTCTGAACGCGGCGATCGCACGAAGCGGAATCAAGCGCAATCCTTTCCACCCGTTCTCGAGTTTTGACACGGCGGCACTGGCTGGCGTCGTATACGGCCAGACGGTCCTGGCCCGCGCACTCGGGGTCGCCGGTATCCACTGGAATCCCGACAACGCGCATTCAGCCCGCTACGATGCCGAACGCACTGCGCTGTTGTTCTGTGAAATAGTGAACCGCTGTCGCGACGTCTACGAGACAGCGCTGGAAAACGCCGAACGGCGTATCGGTCAGCCCTGAACGGCCTGTTCGATCAGCGGCTTCAGTTCACCGCTTTCGAACATCTCACGCGCAATATCACAACCGCCGATCAGTTCCCCGTTGATGTACAACTGCGGAAATGTCGGCCAGTTCGAGTACGCCTTCAACGATTCGCGTAACTCCGGATCATCGAGGATATTGACGTATGCGAATTCTGCACCACAGGCTTTCAGAATTCCGGTGGTCTGGGCCGAAAACCCGCATTGCGGAAAATCCGGGCTGCCTTTCATGTACAGAATGATCGGATGACTGTCCAGTTGTTCTTTGATTCGCTCGTTGATGTCCATAATCAGCTTCAGTTGGAAACATAAATGTGATTGTCGACGGATTGCACGCCCTTGACGCTGACTGCACGCTGTTCTGCATCGCTGCGCTGCCGGTCCGTGAGGACAACGCCGGACAACGACACGATGCCGTCACGTACTCCGACTCTGACACCGCCCAGAGCCGGATCGCCACCGATGCGTCCGCGCACTTCCGACACAAGAACCGCGTCGCTCTTCTGTGTCGAGGCGTTTGATTCACCAGCACCGCCGACCACGAGTGTCGCACAACCGACAAACGATAGGAGCAACAACGACAACATCAGCTTTGGAATCATTCGGTGTCACCGCCTGTGCGTTCCGGCTCTTCATTATACTGCGTGGAATCTCGCGGTGTGCGCCGGTCCGGCAATTCTGCAAGGATCAGTTCGCGTTCTGCGTTGCTCAGGCCACCCCAGGCAACGATTTCGTCGATGTGCCGAAAACACCCGCTACAGAAACCACCGGGGCCGAGTTCACAGATCCCGGTGCACGGGGAGTCGATTACCGAAGCGTTTGTTTTTACTGAATTTTCCATTAGTTGAATTATGCGGGGTCGTTGCTTATTCTTCCAGCGGCTTCACAGTTCCGAACAACAAATACAGCCATCGGAAACCGGGGGAAAGAATATGAATCCTTTGAATACCATCAAGGGCACGATCATCGGCGGTTTCGTGCTGGCGATCGTCATCGCCGTACTGATTGGCGGCTTCGCGCTGAATGCCCTGTCATTGATTCGCTGGCTGCACGTCCTTGCCGGCATCACCTGGATCGGGCTCCTGTACTACTTCAACTTCGTGCAAGTACCCGCGCTCGCTCAGGCGGCGAGCGACACGGGTGGACCCGGCGGGGCCGGCGTTACAAAGTACGTGGCCCCGCTCGCCCTGCTGTGGTTCCGCTGGGCCGCGCTGGCTACGTGGATTTTCGGTGCGGTGTATTTGCTGCACGCGGGCAACTTCGTGCACGCATTCTCACTCGGCGCAACCGGTGGCGGTACCTACGCATTGATCATCGGGCTCGGCGCCTGGATGGGAACCATCATGTTGTTCAATGTCTGGGGGTTGATCTGGCCGAACCAGAAAAAGGTTCTCGGCATGAAAGAGGCGACGGAAGAGGAAAAAGCAAAAGCCAAACGTATTGCTTTCCTGGCCTCGCGCACAAACACCTTCCTGTCGATTCCGATGTTGATGTGCATGATCGCTGCGCATACGGCGATGGGACTGCCCTTTTGACTGAGATCGCAAAAAACGATCGTGAAACCCGGCACTTGCCGGGTTTCTTTCCTCAGTAGAACAACAGGATGACAAACACACCTGACCCGCAGGTCGTCCACGCCGATGTCACCCGTGCGCTGGTTGAAGATATCGGCAGCGGCGACGTCACCGCCGGGCTGATTCCGGAAAACACCGTGGCGCAGGCAACAGTCGTGTCGCGCGAGGCGGCCGTCTTGTGTGGCAGGCCGTGGTTCGATGAAGTGTTCGCCGAACTCGACGAGACGGTACGTATCGACTGGCAAGTTGCAGAAGGTTCCTCAATCGTTCCCGATCAGCAACTGGTACGCCTCTCCGGAAACGCGCGGGCATTGCTGATCGGCGAACGCACAGCGCTCAATTTTCTGCAGTTGTTGTCGGGTACGGCGACCCTCGCCCATCAGTATGCACGGACAGTTGCCGGAACGAACTGCAGGATCCTCGATACCCGCAAGACCATTCCCGGGCTGCGTGTGGCGCAAAAATATGCGGTGCGTGTCGGAGGCGCGAGCAACCACCGGATCGGTCTGTACGACGCGGTGTTGATCAAGGAGAACCACATCGCCTCCACCGGTGGTATCGCCGAAGCGGTAGCTGCGGCGCGTGCGCAGACCGACGGTCTGACCGTCGAAGTCGAGGTTGAAAACGGTACGGAACTCGACGAGGCGCTTGCCGCCGGTGCCGATGTGATCATGCTGGACAATTTTTCGGTCGAGGAACTGACTCGTGCCGTAAAACACACGGCAGATCGAGCAAAGCTCGAAGCCTCGGGCAATGTGACACTGGAGTCGTTGCGCTCGATCGCCGAAACCGGGGTCGATTACGCCTCGGTCGGCGCCATCACCAAACACGTCCGCGCGATCGACCTCTCGATGCGCTTCCGGATGCGCTGAGCCGGCTATACGCACAAACCCCAGTGGTGCGACGCAATATCGTCGTGTACGCTGTCTAATCCCCGTGAACATGGACCGATATTGATGAACCTCTGGATCCTGACACTCGCGATCGTCGCACTGGCGTTGGTACTCGCCTACCGCAACACACCTCTGATCGGGTGGACCGCAGTTGCTGCGGGTGTTCTCGGCTGGGTGCAGTTGCAGACCGGTTTCTCAGCGCTGCCGTGGTTCGTTTTCGCAGTTGTCGCCGCTCTTCTGAATATCCGCCCATTGAGGCGCCAGGCCTTCAGCCGACCGCTGATGAACTGGTTCAACCGAGTGCTGCCACCGATGTCGGAGACTGAACGTGCCGCGATCGATGCCGGTACGGTCTGGTGGGACGCAGAACTGTTCACAGGACGACCCGACTGGCAAAAACTGCTCGGCACGCCGCCGCCACGCCTGTCGGAAGAAGAACAGGCGTTTCTCGATGGCCCGGTCGAAACGTTGTGCGGCATGCTCAACGACTGGCGAATCACGCACGAACTGAACGACCTGCCCGTAGAAGTCTGGGATTACATCAAGAACAACGGTTTTCTTGGCATGATCATCCCGCGGGAATACGGCGGGCTTGGTTTCTCTGCACGCGGGCATTCGGAGGTCATCGTCAAGATCGCCACACGCAGTGTCGGTACCGCCGTCACCGTGATGGTTCCCAATTCACTCGGTCCCGGCGAGTTGTTGCTCGCTTATGGCACCGACGAACAAAAGAAACACTATTTGCCACGTCTTGCATCGGGCAAAGACATTCCGTGTTTCGCATTGACGAACCCCTTCGCGGGTTCCGACGCCGGATCGATCCCCGACAGCGGGGTCGTCTGCAAACAAGAAGTCGACGGAAAAGAAACCCTCGGGTTCAGACTGAACTGGGACAAGCGCTACATCACACTGGCTCCGGTCGCTTCGGTAATGGGACTCGCGTTCAAAGCCTATGACCCGGACGGATTGCTGGGAGATACCGAAGACCTCGGCATTACCTGCGTACTGATCCCGACGGATACGGCCGGTGTCGAAATCGGCAGCCGTCACGACCCGGGTACCGCGTTCCAGAACGGTCCGACCCGTGGCAAGGACGTGTTCGTACCGCTGGATGCCCTCATCGGCGGACCGGAAATGATCGGCAAGG
>JAZFZN010000377.1:0-4804 GCA_036475515.1 Gammaproteobacteria bacterium | reverse complement strand
GGATAGGTCATCTCGGCCAGTTCACATTCGGTGCGCGTACGTACCCAGGCACTGCGGGTGGGTTGTTCGTAGAACAGACCCATCTCTCCGAAAAACTCGCCCTTGTTCAGGTAGGCGAGGACCATTTCGTTGCCGTCCTCGTCTTCGATCATTACTTCGACAGAGCCGTCGACAATGTAGTAGAGGATGTCCGGGAGATCGCCTGCATGGATAACGGTTGTCTTTGCAGACACTGTCCTCATGCGACAGTAGCTCAGAAACCGGTTGATCGCGGGAATGTCACTCAGTTCTCTCTGGGCTTCGGCCATTGTGCTTACCTGTTGCAACCAGCTGTATTGTAGCGCTTTTGCGACTGCGCCGCCGCGCCCAACCTTGTCGGATCGGGGCGTCCGCGTCAAGTGATCCGCGCGGTCCTCATGCTGCCATCCAAGCAGTTTTGAGTGATAATGCTGCCCCGCGCCAAACCGTCACGCCGCAGAACCACGATGAAGCCACCGGAGAAGCTCAAACTGTACGGCTTCAACAACCTGACGAAGTCGCTGAGCTTCAACATCTACGACGTCTGTTACGCGAATACAGAACGGCACAGGCGCGAGTACATCGAATACATCGACGAGGTGTATAACGCACAGAGACTCACGCAGATACTCACGGATGTGTCCGACATCGTCGGTGCGGCCATCCTGAACATCGCTCATCAGGATTACGAACCGGAAGGAGCCAGTGTCACGATGCTGATCGCCGCGAGTCCAGCGGTTGCGCTGGACGCGGCAAAGGCAAAACCGGGGCCGCTACCGGAATCGGTTGTCGGACACCTCGACAAGAGCCATGCGACCGTACACACCTATCCGGAGAGCCACCCGGACCGCGGAGTCAGTAGCTTTCGTGTCGACATCGACGTGGCGACATGCGGTGAGATCTCGCCACTAAATGCGTTGAACTATCTGATCCGCAGTTTCGAGTCGGACATCGTCATTGCCGACTATCGTGTGCGTGGATTCACTCGCGACGTTGGTGGAACAAAGCACTTCATTGATCACGAGATACAGTCGATTCAGGATTTCATCGACACAGACACGAAAGAGCGCTACAGCATGATCGATGTCAATGTTCCGCGGGAGAACATCTTTCACACCAAGATGCTCGTGAAAGAACTCGACATGGACGACTATCTGTTTGGCGCAGGTGTGGCGGAGTTTTCAGACGACGAAGCGCAAGGCATTCGTGAACGGGTGAGGAGTGAGATGCATGCGATCTTCAATGCCCGCAACCTTGACTGAAAATTGGGGTTGAAAATTGGGGTTGAAAATTGGGGTCAGAGAGTAATTTTTAAGTCCTTGATTCTTTAGCCGCTGACACAAACACTGGCTGTGACGGAATACGATCGAAAAAAGAATCAAGGACTTAAAAATTACTCTCTGACCCCAATTTTCAAATTTTCAGCTAGATCCAATAGGCGGTGCGTGTCATCACGCGCGAGGCCGCACGCATCAATTTCCGCACGGGACCAGGCAACGGGATGCCACCCTGTTCAATCGCATGTGTCCCGTGGCGTGCTTCGTCCTCGCGCATCTGTTCGAGGATCGCCCGGGAGCGTTTATCGTCGTCAGGCAACCGTTGTAGGTGTCCTGTCAGGTGGTCGACAACCTGGCGTTCGGTTTCTGCAATGAATCCGAGACTGACACGATCACCGAGCAGTCCGGCGAACGCACCGATCGCGAATGAACCGAGATACCAGACCGGCTGCAGAAGACTGGGTTCCGAACCGAGTTCAGCGAGACGTTGTTCGCACCAGGCCAGGTGGTCCTGTTCTTCAGCGGCCGCCTGTTCCAGCGCCTGGCGGACTTCGGGATCGCGCGTGACAGCCGCTTGCCCGTGATAAAGAGCCTGTGCCGCGATCTCGCCGGCGTGGTTGACCCGCATAAGACGCGCCGACTCCAGAGCCTCCCTCTCCGGTAAGTCCGTTGGCTCTGATTCAGGGGCCGGGCGCACAGCAACAGAGGATGTCGCGGTCAGTCCATGGCGCAGCAGACGTTCTGCATGGGTGATGAGCTGGTCCAGCGGTGTCAGTCGGCGTTCGGTCATTGACCGGTATTCTAACTGGTAGTCAGTACGACGTCTTTCCGTTAGCATGCCCGTTTTTTTCGCGCTGGACCCAACGATGTATTTCAAAGCCATTGTTCTATCCGCAACCTTGGTCCTTGGTATTCCCGCTGTTGCCGATGACGACGAAGACGAAACCCCGCTCGGGTGGGCCGGAACCGCGGGTCTGGGATTCCTTTCCACGACGGGAAACTCGGATACCACGAACTGGAACGTGCAGGCGGACGTCACGAAACGTACTGAGCGGTGGGAACACGTGTTCAAGGCCGTCGCGATCGGTGCCGAAACCGACGGAACACAGACCGCCGAACGCTATGGTTTGAACGCGGCAAGCCGACGTGATCTAAATAAACGCAGTTACGTTTTTGGGCGTCTGACATACGACAAAGACGGGTTCAGCAGCTACCCCAAGCAGATCACCGAGACGATCGGCTATGGACGACGTGTGCTCACCGGACCGATGCATCTGTTCAACGTCGAGTTTGGTGCTGGCGCGCGGCAGGCGGATTTCATCGATACTACGGGCGCCACGTCGATCGGGATGAGTTCATCGTGCGTGCGGACGGCCACTACACCTGGAAGATCAGTGAGGGTACCGAGTTCGAGCAGATCCTTGGCATCGCGGCCGGTTCCGACAACACCCACATCGACAGTGTGACGTCGTTGCGCGCACCCGTGTTCGGGCCGGTCGGATTCAAGGTTTCCTATACGGTCAGCCACAATACCGACGTGACCCCGGGCTTCCAATCAACCGATACCCATACGGCGATCAACCTGGATTACGCCTTCGGCCCTGAGTAACCTAACTCATTGACATCCCAACAAAAAACCAGAGGGAGCGGGGCCTTCCGCACGGTCCGTCGGGTCTTTCGGACGGCGTTGCAAAGGGTCCGGTGCTCCAGTAGAATTGCGCCCCTTTCGTTTGGGGCTCAGACACTTACGGAGCTGTCATGAAAACGTTTTCGGCCAAAGCGCATGAAATCGAGCGGGTCTGGTATCTCGTCGATGCCGACGGCAAGACTCTTGGGCGGCTGGCCTCTGAACTCGCCCGCCGTCTGAAGGGCAAACATAAACCGGAGTACACGCCACATGTGGACACCGGGGACTACTTCGTTGTGATCAACGCGGGCAAGATCCGTGTCACCGGCAACAAGCAGTCCGATAAGATGTATCACCGGCACACCGGGTACATCGGCAATCTGAAGTCGATGTCTTTTGAGGAGATGATCGGCAAGCATCCGGAGCGCGTTCTGCATAAGGCCGTAAAAGGCATGCTGCCGAAGAACCCGCTCGGCCGGCAGATGCTGAAAAAGCTGCGTATTTTTGCCGGCTCCGGACATCCGCACAGCGCGCAACAGCCGCAGCCTCTGGATTTATAACGGAACATTATCGATGGCAGAACAGCAGACCTATTACGGCACGGGCCGACGCAAAACTTCGACGGCGCGCGTTTTCCTGCGTCCCGGCGATGGCAAGTTCATCGTGAACAGTCGTCCGCTCGACGAACATTTCGGTCGAGAAACGGCCCGAATGATCGTCAGACAACCGCTGGAGCTCGCACAGCTTTCGGACACGTTCGATGCGACGGTAACCGTGAGCGGCGGTGGCAGCACCGGGCAGGCCGGTGCCATCCGGATGGGCCTGACACGTGCGTTGATGGAGTACGACCCGGAACTGCGCAAGCCACTGCGGGAAGCTGGTTTCGTGACACGCGATGCGCGCGAAGTCGAACGCAAGAAAGTCGGTCTCGCCAAAGCGCGACGCGCGAAGCAGTTCTCGAAGCGTTAAGCTCAAACCCCTTTTTGGGGGATCGTCTAGCGGTAGGACTGCGGACTCTGACTCCGCCAACCCAGGTTCGAATCCTGGTCCCCCAGCCAACAAAACCAAAAGGCCCCTTGTTGGGGCCTTTTGGTTTTGCGTGATGATTTGGACCAGGATGAGAACCTGGAAGGTTCCAGGACGGCGGCGAACTGCGCATCGAGGATCGTGGCAGCTTGGGCGAGTACAGCGTCTGCATGTTTGAAGACGGTCGCCAGTGCGAGGAGTGGGCCATGCTGCGCGGGAATTGCCCTGTCGGTGGCATCCGGATTACCGGGTACACAACCGACGCTGCTAGGTATTGCGCACTAACCGGTGGCCGTTACCGCGTTACTGCCGGCAACGGTCCGGCAACCGAGCAGGGCGCGCCTTGCCCGAAGGCAAGGTTGTGATGCGGTCGAATACTTCGAAGGGCGGTGCTGATTCGGGGGAGCGATCGGAAAACTTTCGCCCGTCCGTTCTAGTCGATGGTCTGAATGCCGTCGTCACCCCCGACGAGTAACACGTCAGCTCCCCGGTGGGCGAACAAACCTACACAGACGACACCGGCGATCTGATTCAGATCCGTTTCGAGTCCCGATGGATCGGTGATGTCGAGGTTGTGGACATCGAGAATCTCGTTGCCGTTGTCGGTGACGAAGTTTTCCCTCCAGACAGGTTGGCCACCGCGTGCGACGAGTTCGCGCGCGACGTACGAGCGGGCCATCGGAATGACTTCGACCGGCAACGGAAACGCCCCGAGGACACTGACTAGTTTCGAGTCGTCGACGATGCACACGAACTTGCGTGCCGCGGCCGCGACGATTTTTTCGCGGGTCATGGCGCCACCACCACCTTTGATGAGTTGCCGGTGGATCGTGGCTTCATCGGCACCGTCGATATA
>JAZFZN010000376.1:0-3504 GCA_036475515.1 Gammaproteobacteria bacterium | reverse complement strand
CCGGTAGCTACGATTCTGCCGACCGTACCGTTGGTGGTGCCGTGTCTTCGGCATGCCTCGGTCCATCGATGCCGGACGAGGGCGGTACGTTTGCATCACAAGTGATGGCGTTGAAACTCGTCACACCACAGGGAAGTCTGCTGACCATTGATGAGTCACGGCAGCAAGCCTTGGCCGCCATGCGCATGAGCTACGGTCTTTTGGGCGTTGTTTACGAAGTGACCTTGCGGGTGCGTCCGATCACACCTTTCATCGCGCACTACCACACTACGACAATCGAGCAGTTTGCTCAGCTCGCACCAAAACTCGCGGTCGTCAATCACGGCATCAAGTACTATCTGATGCCGTTTCGGGACAGGGTGTATCTGGAACGTCGCTGCTACGAGCGGGCTGCTGAGCAGACGAGCAAGCTGAAGTGGCGTTTGAAAGACTGGATGGAAAGCTCGGCGCTACCGAAACTCGCGCGCTCTGTCGCGCGTGCAGTGCCGGTCGGGGCCGTGCGCTATACGCTTGTTGATGGTTTCAACGAAGCCGCACAGGCGCTGATGAGTACGGTCAGTAGCGGCAGCAAGTCCCTCGAACAAACCGGACGTTTTCGTGCGTTCTATGATCCGAGCGATATTCGCTACAGTACCTGGTGTTTCCCCGCACAAGACTTCGCCGCTGTTGTCCATGCCTATGTCGGGTTCTGCAAAGATTACTATCGTAGCAGCGGGTTCCGTTGCGACATGCCCACCATCGGTTGCAAGCTTGTACCGGAAAATCAGGCGTTGCTCGCGCCGTCGTTCGGCGGCACGGCGTTCACGTTGACCGCGTTGTGTACACACGAGGACGAATGGGAAAACTTCCTGATCGACTTTGCCGCACTCGCAACCGGCCACAGTGGTGTTCCGTTGTTCAATCAAAGCCGTGGCGCCTCGCGGGCTTGCGTGGCGAAGGCCTACGGTTCACGTCTGGAGTTCATGCACAAGATCCGGCGTCAGCTCGATCCGCACGGAGTCATGGTGAACTCCTATTTCTCACGCCTCCTGGCGGTGTAGAAACAAAAAACCCCGCGGAAAAGCGGGGTTTTTTCTTCGAGCATTCAAAAAAGGGGACAGTCGCTTTTTGTCTTTTTTTTCGTCTTTATGGCATCTGGATCTTGCCGCCGCCACCCAGGCTGCCCGGGCCAATACCGCCTGCTCCGGTTTCCGGGAGCACAATCGACGACTGCATCTCACGCTGCAATTCCTGCAGTTTTTTCAACGTGTCTTCGACCGCCTGTTGTCCGGCCTCGCCGAACCTCTTTGCGGCCTCGCCGAGTGAACTCGCTTCGATTTCAAAGCTGACCGGCAGCGAACCGGCCGGAGTCAGGATCTGTGTCTGGCCAACGAACTTCACCGGACGGCTCTTGTCGGGCCCACCGTCGCGTGTCACGGGTGTCAGTCGCTGGATGGTGCCGACACGCCGGTCGGTAAACAATTCTTCCTGATAAAGGCTCTCGGCCTCCATGCTGAGGTCGAGATCCGGTGATTCCTCTGCCATAGCCAGATCCTGTCCAGGGTTTCGCGAAAGGAGCCGATTATAGCCACCTGCCTGTAGCGGTAGAAATTGGGGTCAGAGAGTAGTTTTCAAGTCGTTGATTTGTTTGCGTTGTCGGATAGGCTACGATCGATCGGTCGTCAATGGGGTCCCGCGAGATGGAAACTACTCTCCGACACCACTTTTCTGTCCTTGCTCTCGCGTGCAGTTTTGCGGCCCACGCGGCGGAGCCGGTTTTGCAGGTTGATACCGATCGCATTGAGCAGCGAATTATCGAACTGTCGCAGTACGGCCGCAACGCCGATGGCGGTGTCGACCGGGTTGCATTCAGCGACGCCGACAAAGCCGGTCGTGAATACGTGATCGGACTGATGCGCGAAGCCGGACTCACAGTTCGTGTTGATACCGCCGGCAACATCATCGGACGGCGTGACGGAACGGAATCCGACCTGCCGATCATCATGTTTGGTTCCCACATCGATTCGGTTCCGGGTGGTGGCAACTATGACGGCGACGTCGGTGTCATCGGGGCAATCGAAGTCGCACAGGTGCTGCACGAGAACGGCGTGACCACGCGACATCCTTTGGAAGTGATCGTTTTTTCGGACGAAGAGGGCGGCCTCATCGGCAGTCAGGCGATGGTCGGGCATCTGTCCGACGAAGCATTGGATGTCATGAGTCACAGCGGCAAAACGATCGGTGAAGGAATTCGATTTATCGGTGGCGATCCGGATCGACTCGACCATGCGCGTTACGACGTGGGCGATCTCGCGGCCTTCATCGAACTGCACATCGAGCAAGGTGCGATTCTGGATGAAGAGAACATCGACATCGGTGTCGTCGAAGGCATCGTCGGTATCAAATGGTGGGACGTGATCATCGAAGGATTCGCCAACCACGCCGGCACGACACCGATGGACAGACGGCGCGATGCGCTGCTGGCCGCAGCCGAACTGACACTGGCGATCAATCGTGTCATTACCAGTGAACCGGGACGGCAGGTGGGTACCGTCGGACGCATACGTGCGGAACCCGGAGCACCGAATGTGGTTCCGGGTCGTGTCGTGATGAGTCTCGAGATTCGCGATCTGTCAGCAGAAAAGATCGACATGCTGTTTGAAAAGATCGAAGCCGAAGCGGCAGAGATTGCCGAACGTTACGACACGCCGATCTCGTTTGAATTTCTCGACGTGGATTCGGTGCCCGCACTGACCGATCCACACATGCGTCAGATCATTGCCAACTCGGCCGAATCGTTGGGCCTGACCACAAAGGTTATGCCGAGTGGCGCCGGTCACGACGCCCAGGACATGGCGGTGATCGCACCGACCGGAATGATCTTTGTACCGAGTGTCGGTGGCATCAGTCATTCGCCAAACGAATTCACAAGACCGCAGGACATGGCGAATGGTGCCGCGGTCTTGTTACGGGCCGTCCTGGCGATTGACCGGGGTGGCCTGAACTAGTTGCTGGTGGTAGCCACCTGTGTCGTCGGACAACGGTATGCCGCGCCGACGTAGGTCACGACCGTCGTTTCCGCTCCACCGTATTCGCCGCCGGTTGAACTGATTCCGGACTCCGTCGCGATCACCTGTACGACATTCGCACCCATCGCGATCGCGTCGTTCTTCAGATCGTTGCGTGCCCCTTCTTCGAGCCGTGCGTTGGTGGTGAACGGACCCTCCCACCAGCTGCCCTGGCTGCCGGCGATTTCACCGCGATATTCACATTCGGGCCCGGGTTCGTCGTTTGTGAGACGGACGTTATGGGCGCCCGCGTTCAGCGGCGTGGCCGCGCAACCCGCTAGAGCAAGGGGCATCAGTAGCAAGAACCAGCGCATTGGTGTTCTCCCGTGTTCGTACTCTTTTTCGGACTTCTCGTCTGAATATTTGGTTCCTGTGATATTGCGTTCAGGTACCTGAACGAAGGATGAACATGGCTCCATCATATCATTCTGAGCGTGCGAAGATCCCTCGTAAGCCC
>JAZFZN010000375.1:0-4883 GCA_036475515.1 Gammaproteobacteria bacterium | reverse complement strand
AGTTCGAGGCAAAAGACGTTGCCGTGTTCACAGGCAACAAGCCGATCGATTTCCTGCCGGCGTAATCAGCTGGATCCCTCGGTGCCCCCTCGCTGCGCCCGGCGCTTCGGCTCGGGATGACACTACTGGGTCATTCTGAGCCCGCACAAGCGGGCGAAGAATCTTATCGTTCGTTCTCAGCGCCGCGAGAACGGCAACACGCTGAACGCCCGTCCGATAAACAGATAGGTGGCTGTGTGGCCGCCTTCGGCATATCCCCATGCGAGATAGAGCGGACCCAGCGGCGTATCTGCACCGACCCAGAGGCTGGTGGCGTAGATCAAGTCGTTTATGTCGATCTGGTCGGAAGTATCCCAGACGTTGCCCGTTTCAAGGGTAAGACCGGTGTACAGGGGCAGGCCGAACGATTGAGATTCTCTGTACCTGCGGTAGTAGGCCAGACCGACATGGGCGAGGTGGAGACCAGAAAGCTCGTTCGGGTTGAATCCGGGCAGACGCGCAAATCCACCCAGGGTTACGGTTTCCGGGATGCCGCCGGCATTGTCGAGTGTCGTCGCGAAATTGGTACCCAGCGCCAGCGTGTTCTTGCCACCCGGTGTCAAGGCGGTGAACGTATCGAGTTTGAGCGAATCGGTATTGCGGTCTGCCCCCAGGCTGTCGCGCTGCGCGTCCCATTCGAACGACACAAAAGAGCCGGTGCTCGGAAATGCGGCATTGTCGATATTGTCGTAGGTAAACAGCAGCGACATGGCGCCATTGTCGAAATCCTCGCGCTGAACGATTCCGGTGCTCGGCCTGATACTGCCTTCACCCCAGATGTATCCGAGACGCAGTTCGCCCCAGTTGGAGTAGTGCATTCCAAAATCAATGATGAGGTTTGCTTCCCGAATCTTTGCTTCGGCGATTCGATTGCCCATCTCGAAGATCCCGACTTTGCGTCGTTCAGCGAGTACTTGTGGTGCGACAAAAAATCGTTGCGTCGGATCGAACGGTTGATAGAACTCTGAATACAACAGCGCGTTGTCGCCGATCTGAAGATCGGTTCGCCATTCGGCACCGAGTGGATTGATTCCGAGCCGTGTGATTCGCGTGGCGATGTTCAATGCGGACGAACCTTCGAAATTCCCTTCGAGATCGACGCCAAACTTCAGATAGGTCGGTCCCCAGGGTTTTTCATTGACATTGATGACCATGCCCATGAGACCATCCCGCTCGACGATTCGGTATCGCACTTTGTCGAAGTAGCCCAGACCGTAAATCCGGCCGAGGTCGTGCTCGACCTGTTCGGGATTCAGTTTGTCGCCCGGTTGCATCGTCAGCTGGGATTCGATGAGCTTTGTCGACGCTCGCGTGTTGTTCTCGATCTCGATGAAGTCGATCGTCGGCTCGACATAGGCCGGCAAGTCCAGTCCGGCAAAATACAACGCGTACTCGTCATCGGACAAAGCGATGTGTGCCAGTCTGTCTGCCGCTTCACGCGTCGCTTTTGCCCCCAATGGCACCAGCTCGCCGGCTTTTTCGAAAGCAGTAGCGGTTACGTCTCCGAGCTCGGGGACGATCAGGACATCAGTGTCCTTCAAAGTTTTGATCTGAAGATCAGCTTGCCGGGCCAGCATGATGGCGATCATTTGTTCGCCGACCGAAATGGCCGACGTCATTTCTTCCTCGCTCATCAGCGGTGTCGCGATGTCGACCGCGATGATCACTTCCGCGCCGAGTTCGCGTGCGACATCAATTGGCAGGTTGTTTGTCAGACCGCCGTCAACAAGCCGATGGTCGCCAATGGTGACCGGTTCGAAGGCCCCCGGGACCGCCATGCTTGCGGCCAGCACCTTGGACAACTCACCCTCATCAAACACGACTTCCTCACCGGTCACGATGTCGGTGGTAACGGCCCGGAACGGTATCGGCAGATCATCGAAGTCCACATGGCCGGAAACAGGTGCGGTCAGCTGGTCGAGCAACAACTCGGACCGCTGTCCTTGAATGAAACCAAGCGGTTGTCGGACCTTGCCGTCACGAAAGCCGAGCTCGTAATCGATCAGAAAGCCGGATTCGTCCTGTTTGCGCCGGAACGATAGGGCACGGCGATCGGGTTCGTCCTTGAGCCGGGCTTTCCAATCCGTGTCGACCATCGCTGCTTCGAGGTCCTCGATCGAAGTCCCCGCCGCATACAAGCCGCCGACGATCGCCCCCATGCTGGTGCCGGTGATCACATCGATCGGAATGTTCTGGCGTTGCAGTTCCTTGATGACGCCGACGTGTGCTGCACCGCGTGCACCGCCACCGGACAACACAAGCCCAACCTTCGGGCGATCTGCATCCTCCGCGCAAACGGGTGCTGCGGTACCTGTCAGCAGTGTGAGCAGGATGACAGCGTGACGATTGTTCATTGTTGTTGGGTGTTGCGCCGGGCCGTGCCGATTCTAGCAAGCTTGCGGCAGTTGACTGTAACGCAACGATATGTAACCATATAGTTACATTATGAAACCCGACTCGATGGATGCGGTATTCAGGGCCCTGGCGAGTGAGACACGCCGGCGAATACTGGACATCGTGAAAGACCAACCGGGTCGCAACGTCAACGGCGTGTGTACGTTCTTCGATATGAGCCGGATCGCGGTCATGAAACACCTGAGGATATTGGAAGCAGCAGACTTGATCGTGTCCGAAAAAAAAGGGCGTTCACGGCGTCTCTATTTCAACGCCGTGCCATTGCAGATGATCTATGACCGCTGGACTACCGAGTACAGCGTGTTCTGGGCGGAGCGGTTGACCGACATCAAGTACCGCCTCGAATCGAGGCGGGCAAAGAAGACGAGGAAGAAGAAATGAACGACAACAAAGCAGTGTTCAAGATCCACATCAACGGTTCTGTCGAGGACGTCTGGCGCGAAATTACGAAGACGGATGAACCCCAGCAGTGTTTTTTCAACTCCGTGCTGGACACCGAAGGTTTAAAGCCTGGCGCACAGATTCGGATGCGCACCGTCAGCGGTCGCTACACGGCGGTCGTCGGCGAGGTCGTCGAGTTCGACCCGCCGCACCGCTATGCACACACGATGCGGTTCACACAGTACGACGACCCGCCTTGCACGGTGACTTATGAGTTGATTGAGAAAGACACTGGCGTCGAGTTCGTCATTACCCTCGACGGACTGCAACCGGGTACAAAGAGTGCCAAGTCGATGATCCGTGGTGCGTCGTTCATCATGAATACGCTGAAGAGTCTTGTCGAAAAAGGCAAAGCCCCGTTGAGTTCGCGGGTTGTGTTTGCCCTGGGTGGCGTTCTCGAAGGTTTGTCGCCGAAGTCGATGAGTTCAGAGAACTGGCCGCTGTCACGACAAGTGTGAAGCATCAGGGAAAGATACGTTCGTAGTATCCGGGGGCAGTCCGCTATCATAGCGCCCCTCTCCGGGGATAACGGATATGCAAAAACTGATTCACGAACCACTGTTTCATTTCCTGCTGATCGGCGCCGCGATTTTCGCGTTGAACGCACTAGTCGGTGATACAGAGGAACGACAGGATGAAATCGTCATCAGTGCCGGTCAGATCGATTCGATGGTCGAGATCTTCCGACGCGTCTGGCAAAGACCACCGACGGCCACGGAGCTGACACACCTGATCGATGATCGCGTACGGGAAGAGATTTACTACCGCGAGGCACAGGCCATGGGTCTCGATGACGATGACACCATCATCCGGCGACGGTTACGGCAAAAGCTCGAGTTCCTGACCGACGATCTGGCGTCACTTCAAACACCTGATGAGTCTGCGCTACGCGACTATTTCGCCGAGAACATCGATGAATATCGCGCGGAGCCGAGGCTGACGTTTGAACAGCTGTACTTCAGTCGTGACCGGCGTGACGATGCGACGGGTGACGCACAGGCAGTACTGGTGACACTGTCAGAGGATGCAGATGGGTATCCGGACGCGGCGGACAGCGATCCGATTTCACTGCAGACGGGCTACACCGGTTTGAGATCAAGCGAGGTCGACCGGTTGTTCGGAACCGGTTTTGCAAAGCAGCTGGCCGGTTCACCGGTTGGCCAGTGGTCGGGACCGGTGGAATCCGGCTACGGCGTGCACCTCGTTCGGGTCAGCGAAATCGAAGAACCCTCCGAACCGGAATACGAACAACACGCCGGTGTGGTTCTGCGTGAATGGGAACGGGAGCGACGCGAAGAGCTCAACGAGGTGTACTACGACGAGTTGATGCGACGCTACGACGTAACGATCGAATATCCTGAATGGGCGTCGGCCAGCACACAGGGAGGGCAGCGATGAGCATCGGTCGACAGTTCTTCGTCGCCACTGCACTACTGCTTGTTTCAGCCGCAGCAGCCGCGCACGAAGTCCGGCCCGCATACCTCGAGATATCGGAAACGGGGGAGGCCGAGTACGCGGTCCTGTGGAAAGTGCCGGCGCGTGGCGAATACACCCTAAGTCTGACACCGGTGTTCCCTGAGGGCTGTGAACTCATCGGACCCGCACGCGTTGTCCATGCGGGTGGTGCGATGGTGCGTCATTCAACAATCGAATGTGCCGGCAGTCTGGTCGGAGCGACGATCGGTGTCGAGGGTCTCACCGCGACGATGACCGACGTGCTCGTGCGCTTTGCGCATGAGGACGGAAACGTGCAAACAGCCAGACTGCAGCCATCGGAACCCATGTTCGTCGTTACTGCCGCGCCTTCGTGGCACGACGTTGCAATGAGCTATCTGTTGCTCGGTATCGAACACATTCTTCTTGGTATCGACCACCTTCTGTTTGTGTTGGGTCTTCTTTTGATCGTGCGGGGTAAGTGGTTGCTCGTAAAAACAGTAACAGCCTTTACCGTTGCACACAGCATTACATTGGCGATGGCGACACTCGGT
>JAZFZN010000374.1:0-3542 GCA_036475515.1 Gammaproteobacteria bacterium | reverse complement strand
AGGCGACGGCGTCTGTCGGTGTCCGTCTCGTACCGAACCTGACGCCTCACAACATCCAGGAACCGATCGAACAGCATTTGCGTGAACAGGGCTACACCGTCGTCCACGCACCACCCGACGATGCCGTGCGTGCACAACAGGAAAAGATCGTCCTGGTTTCCTGGCACGAAGATGGTTACCCGGCATTTCGTACACCAATGCATTCCGTCGAAGCCGAGACACTGACAGTAATCATGGATGAGATCACAGACGGTGAGTTGGTTCGCATGCCAACGATGGGTGGCAGCCTGCCATTGTCATTGATCGAAAAACATCTGGAGGTTCCGATCGTGATCCTGCCGATCGCAAATCATGACAACAACCAGCACGGCGAGAACGAGAACATCCGCATCGGCAATCTGTGGAAAGCCATAGAGATCAACGCCGCGGTAATTGCGACGTTTGGAGATCGGATCACCGGCATCAACGATTGAGCCGGTTTTCGATCAGATCGTCGACTACTGATTCATCCGCAAGCGTGGATGTATCGCCCAGGTTTGAATAATCGTTAGCCGCTACCTTCCTGAGTATGCGGCGCATGATCTTACCGGATCGGGTTTTCGGCAAACCGGGGGCCCACTGCAGCAGGTCCGGCGTGGCGATCGGACCAATTTCTTTGCGTACCCATTGCTTCAACTCAGCGACGAGTTCTTCTGACGGATCCTTGCCGGCGTTCAAAGTCAGGTAGGCATAGATGCCCTGTCCCTTGATGTCGTGGGGATAGCCGACCACGGCGGCTTCTGCGACGTCCGGGTGGGCAACCAGTGCGCTCTCGATTTCCGCCGTACCCATGCGGTGGCCGGAAACATTCAGAACGTCGTCCACCCGCCCGGTAATCCAGTAATATCCATCCGCGTCGCGACGTGCGCCGTCACCGGTGACATAGCGGCCCGGAAACGTTGAAAAGTATGTCTGAACAAAGCGTTCGTGATCGCCATACAGGGTGCGCATCTGACCGGGCCAGGAATCGAGCATCACGAGGTTTCCACTGTTCTCGCCTTCCAGCGTTTTCCCCTCGTCGTCGACCAGCGCCGGTTGAATACCGAAGAACGGACGCGTCGCAGAACCGGGTTTCAGCGCCATCGCACCCGGTAGCGGGGTGATCAGGATCCCGCCGGTTTCAGTCTGCCACCAGGTATCGACGATCGGACAACGTCGCTCGCCGACGACTTCGTAGTACCAGTTCCAGGCTTCGGGATTGATCGGCTCGCCAACGGTACCGAGCAGTTTCAGGCTCTGCCTCGACGTTTTTTTGACCGGTCCGTGTCCCTCGCGCATCAACGCGCGAATCGCTGTCGGGGCCGTGTAAAAGATATTGACATTGTGTTTGTCGACGACCTGCCAGAAACGCGAGCTGTCCGGATGGTTCGGGACACCTTCGAAAATCAAGGTCGTGGCACCGTTCGCGAGCGGTCCATACACTATGTAGCTGTGGCCGGTTACCCAGCCGACGTCCGCTGTGCACCAGTAGATATCGCCGTCGTGGTAGTCGAACACGTACTGATGTGTCATCGCCGCATAGACCATATATCCACCGGTTGTGTGCAACACGCCTTTGGGCTGACCGGTCGATCCGGATGTGTAGAGGATGAACAGAGGATCCTCGGCATTCATTTCCTCGGGTTCACAATCTTCCGGGGCATTTGCAACGACGTCGTGATACCAGACATCGCGTTCGCCGTGCCACGCGATGTTCCCGCCGGTTCGTTTGACGACAAGGACGTGCTCGACAGTCGATACATCGGGAGAAGACAGTGCTTTGTCGACATTCGCCTTGAGTGGAATGGTCTTTGCACCGCGGACGCCTTCATCGGCAGTAATGACAAACGTCGATGCACAATCGACGATGCGGCCGGCCAGTGCTTCGGGTGAAAAGCCGCCGAATACGACGGAGTGGATCGCACCGATACGCGCACAGGCAAGCATCGCGTATGCGGCTTCCGGAACCATCGGCATGTAGATCGTTACGACGTCACCTTTCGATACCCCGAGCGAACGCAATGCATTGCCAAGGCGACAGACGTTCTTGTACAACTCGCGATAGGTGATTCTGGTATCGTCAGAGGGGTCATCGCCTTCCCAGATGATGGCTATTTGTTCACCGCGTGTTTCGAGATGACGATCCACGCAGTTCACCGAAGCATTCAATGTTCCGTCGTAATACCACCGTATCGATACGTCGCCTGGTCCGTAGCTGACATCCCGCACGGACTCATATGTACGGATCCAGTCGATACGTTTGCCGTGCTCACCCCAGAAACTTTCGGGGTCTTCCACAGACTGTCGATACATCTCGATGTACCTGTCGTTGTCGACCCACGCAGATTTGCGAACGTGATCCGGGACCGGATAAATCTTTTCGTCGGTCATCAGAGTCCTTTCTCGGGCTGCACGATGTTGAAGTGTCGCATTGAGGATAGCATCAGTCTGTAATGTATCGAGAAGTACCCGGATCGCGATTGTTCGGTACTGTGTGTCGGATCTCATCGAGCGTCCTCAGCGACGAGCGTGCCAGGGAAGGCTCAAAGCGAGGAGCTGCGGATTCGAGGCGAGACAAGGACGTCGAGCTGAGATTAAGCGAGAGGAGATACCGACACACAGTACCGGACCGTCACAGAGATACGCCGCGTACTTCTCGAATGGCTAGTAGAGGCGGAAGCCGCCGTGACGTTTTCGAATCTGACGATCGATCCAGGTCAGCCCGGCGAGAAAACCGGCGCCGAGCGTGACGATGCTCGTCAGGAACGCCCAGGAAAACGGAACACTGAAACCGCCGACACGTGCACGCAGTTTGGCGGTCTCGCTTTCCAGCTCGGAAAGCTCCTCTCCAATCTCCTCTGCCGAACTCGTGGCTGTGAACGCCTGCTCTTGAAGGGCCGACACGCGTCCGGTGGCTTCTTCGAGTTCTGACCTGGCGGTCTTGAGTTGTCCGTCGAGGCTGCTGATTTGTGCTTCGAGTTCTGCGAGTCGGGCACGCGCTGGTTTCTCGTCAATCAGGAAACCGGCCTTCGTCCAGCCCTCCACTCCGTCCAGTGTACGGACACGGGCATAAAGACGCGTGCGTTCGATCACTTCCAGCTGTGTACCGCTTTCCAGCATTCTGAAGGGCGTATCGGACGTATCCGATGCGTTGTGCAGTCCAAGACGTAACTTGTCCGTGACATAGGCGGTTTGGGCCGAAGCCAGCGGTATGCAGACGGCGCTGAGGCAGATCAGTATGAAGTGTCTCACTGGTTTGATCGTTAGAAGCATCTGGCATCCCCGCTGTCTTAGGCTCAGCCCGTAGACCGGTGGTTTTGCGTCCCCGCCTTTCGGCAGGTTTGCCGTTTTCAGTGCAGGCAGGCTGTCATAATATGTTATGTCACGTCAAGCGATTGGTTCGCCCTTTGTTTCACAGGTTGCGCAATGCACACAACGCTCGTATCCGGCGACACCCTGAAGGCATATTTGACCGATCCGGACTGGGTCATCGTCGATTGCCGTTTTAGTCTGCTCGATCCCGC
>JAZFZN010000373.1:0-3878 GCA_036475515.1 Gammaproteobacteria bacterium | reverse complement strand
GCCATGGACGGCGCAGCGAGCGTCCAGAGAGCAGACACGACCGCACGCCCCAGAATGAGGAAGCCTTGCGGCGAAATTCGTGCTTAAAAACCATGGGCGCACCGCTTACAATCGCGTTCGTTGGGAAAACTTGTGGATTCATGAGCAAGAGTTATAAAGCTGCGGACATAGAAGTCCTGAGCGGTCTCGATCCCGTGCGTCGGCGTCCGGGCATGTACACCGATACGTCGCGGCCAAACCACCTCGCCATCGAAGTCGTCGACAACAGCGTCGACGAAGCACTTGCCGGTTACTGCAAGCGTATCGACGTCAAGGTCTTCAAGGACGGCTCCATGGAAGTTCGCGACGATGGACGCGGAATGCCGGTCGATATACACCCAAAGGAAAAAATTCCCGGTGTGGAACTGATTCTCACGCGCCTGCACGCCGGTGCAAAGTTCGACAACAAGAACTACGAATTCTCCGGAGGGTTACATGGAGTCGGCGTCTCCGTCGTCAACGCGCTGTCAAAGAACCTCGAAGTGTGGATCCGGCGCGACGGCAAGGAATACAACCAGTCGTTCAGAAACGGGAAGAAACGAGCCAAGTTGGATGTGGTCGGCAAAGTAGGGAAAGGCAACACCGGGACCGCGATTCGCTTCTGGCCTGATCCTCAGTACTTCGACACGCCGAGTTTTTCGATTGCCCGCCTCAAACACATCCTGCGTGCCAAGGCAGTCCTGTGCCCCGGTTTGCATATTCGCTTGTCGGTCGAGAAAACCAGGGAGAAATACGAGTGGGTGTTCCAGGGCGGGCTGCAAGACTACCTGGTGGAACAACTCGGCAAGACCGAGCGGCTGCCGGAACAACCCTTTACCGGCTCGCTCGAGGGGCATCAGGAGGCGGCGGAATGGGCATTGGTTTGGCAGCCGTCCGGTGGCGAGGGGATTGGTGAAAGCTATGTGAATCTGATCCCGACACCGCAAGGAGGGACGCACGTAAACGGACTGCGGACCGGGTTGACCGAGGCGATGCGGGAGTTCTGTGAGTTCAGGAGTCTGTTGCCACGCGGTGTGCGTATCACGCCGGACGACGTCTGGGACCTTCTGAGCTACGTCTTGTCCGTAAAGGTTCACGATCCACAGTTTTCCGGGCAGGCCAAAGAAAAGCTCGGGTCGCGCGAGTGCGCACCTTTTGTATCGGGCGTCGTCAAGGACGCGTTCGCATTGTGGTTGTCTCAGCACCCGGAAACCGGTGAACAGATCGCGCAACTGGCGATTGCGAAAGCGCAGGAGCGCATCAAGTCGAGCAAGACAGTTGTTCGCAAGAAAGTTCTTGCCGGACCGGCGCTACCCGGAAAGCTCGCCGACTGCACCAGCACAGATTCCGCACGCACCGAATTGTTTCTGGTGGAAGGCGATTCGGCTGGTGGTTCGGCAAAGCAGGCGCGCGACAAGGAGTTTCAAGCAGTGTTGCCACTGCGTGGCAAGATTCTGAACACCTGGGAAGTCGATGCGTTGCAGGTGCTCGCGTCACAGGAAGTGCACAACATCAGCCTGGCGCTCGGTGTCGATCCTACCTCGAATGATTTGTCGAAACTGCGTTATCAAAGAGTTTGTATTCTCGCGGACGCCGATTCTGACGGACTGCATATCTCGACGTTGCTGTGCGCATTATTCCTGCGACACTTTCGGGCACTCGTCGAAGCCGGGCATGTGTACGTCGCGATGCCACCGCTATATCGGATTGATGTCGGAAAACATGTGTTCTATGCACTCGATGATTCGGAACGGCAGGGAATTCTCGATCGTATCGCCGCTGAAAAACTGCGTGGGAAAATCAACGTTACACGTTTCAAGGGTCTCGGCGAGATGAGTCCAACCCAGTTGCGTGAAACGACGATGTCACCACATACACGACGACTCGTGCAGTTGACTGTGTCCGAAAAAGACAAGACTGATCAACTGCTTGACATGTTGCTCGCAAAGAAGCGTTCGTCCGACCGACGTGCGTGGCTCGAAAAGAAAGGTGACCTTGCTGAAGTATGAAATATTCGGATGGAATCGGTCAGAGTGTTGGGGAGTGCCTCTCACTCAATCTCAGCTTGCGCAGTAAGGGGTATGCCGTGTGTCTACTCTCGGGACGCTCGCTGCGCCGTCCATGGCTGCGCTCGCTTCGGAGTCGGCCGGCAAAGCTGTCCTGCAACGCCGGCCTCCTACGACCGTCGAGCAGATACCGCCACACGCCACTTGCCAGAGGCGAGCCGTGATTGAGTGAGAGGCACTCCACACCGCTCGAAGCACGTAACAGAGACTAACAGATGAAAAACCAGGAACTCGATTTCGAAAGCATCGAACAGCAGCCGCTGAGAGCGTTTGCCGAGAAGGCATACCTCGACTATGCGATGTATGTGATTCTCGACCGCGCTTTGCCGCAGATCGGCGACGGTTTAAAGCCCGTGCAACGACGCATCACCTACGCGATGAGCGAACTCGGGTTGTCGGCTGCATCGAAACCAAAGAAGTCAGCACGTACCGTCGGGGATGTGATCGGCAAATTCCATCCGCATGGGGATTCCGCCTGCTACGAGGCGATGGTGCTGATGGCCCAGGAGTTCTCGTATCGCTATCCGATCGTCGACGGGCAGGGTAACTGGGGTGCCCAGGATGATCCGAAGTCCTTCGCCGCGATGCGATACACGGAAGCAAAACTGACGGCCTATTCGGAGGTCCTGCTCGCAGAACTCGGGAGCGGAACGGTTGAATGGAGACCGAACTTCGATGGGACACTCGAAGAACCGATCGTGCTGCCGGCACGACTGCCAAACATTATCTTGAACGGGACTACCGGCATCGCGGTCGGTATGTCGACCGACATACCACCACACAATCTCAGGGAAATTGCCACAGCGTGTATCCGGCTACTCAGCAAACCAAAAAGCACGATAAGAGAGCTGTGCGAGCATGTGCGTGGTCCCGATTTTCCGACCGGTGGCGAGATCATCGCGACTCACGACGAGATCATCGCGTTGTACACGAGTGGCCATGGGACGTTCCGGTTGCGTGCAGCCTGGGAGAAGGACGGAGATGACATTCTCGTGACCGAGCTGCCGTTCCAGGCATCCGGTGCACGTATCCTCGAACAGATCGCCCAGCAGATGCGTAGCAAGAAGCTGTCGATGGTCGCGGATTTACGGGATGAATCCGACCACGAGAACCCGACACGTCTGGTAATCGTGCCGCGTTCCAATCGCGTCGATGTCGATGCACTGATGCTGCACCTGTTTGCGACAACGGATCTGGAGCGCACAGTCCGCGCGAATCTGAACCTGATCGGTCTCGACGGGCGACCGAGCGTTCACGATCTCAAGACACTGCTCGGTGACTGGCTCAAGTTCCGTCTCGACACCATAAAGAATCGCCTGTCGTTCCGGCTCGAAAAGGTTGAACGCCGACTTCACGTGCTCGATGGACTACTAATCGCTTATCTGAACATCGACAAAGTGATCGAGATCATCCGCAAAGAGGAAAAACCCAAACCCGTGTTGATGAAGCGCTTCAAGCTCAGCGACGAACAGGCCGAAGCCATCCTCGAGTTGAAGCTGCGTCATCTGGCAAAACTCGAGGAAATGAAGATACGCGGTGAACAGGAAGAGCTTTCGGGAGAACGGGAATCTTTGAAACAGACTCTCGGCAGCCGCGGCCGGTTGAAGACGTTGGTGAAGAAAGAGCTGACCAACGACGCGGAGAAGTATGGGGACGACCGCCGCAGTTTTGTGGTCGAGCGGCCCGCGGCTGCGGCGATTGATGAAAGCGAGTTGATGCCGACCGAACCGACGACCGTCGTGCTGTCGCAGCGTGGCTGGGTGCGTGCCGCAAAAGGGCACGACATCGATCCGA
>JAZFZN010000372.1:0-2497 GCA_036475515.1 Gammaproteobacteria bacterium | reverse complement strand
TGCGCGCTTACAGAGTTGTTGTGAAATGACACCACGCAAGGAGGTCGACAACATCGTGCGGATCTGAGTCTGCTTTTCGGCTTCGAACTGGTTGATCATGCGGTCCACGGTCGGCGCCGCACCGTTTGTATGCAAGGTGCCCATGACCAGGATCCCGGTTTCCGCGGCGGTAACCGCAATACTGATGGTCTCCAAGTCGCGCAGTTCGCCGACCAGCACAACGTCGGGGTCTTCGCGCAACGCAGAATGCAGCGCGTCGGCAAAGCTTTTCGTATGCATGCCGACTTCTCTCTGGCTGATCAGACACCGTTTGCGCTCGTGCAAGAACTCGATCGGGTCCTCGATGGTAATGATGTGTCCATTCCGTGTGGAATTGATTTCATCGACCATCGCCGCGAGTGTCGTTGACTTGCCGGAACCCGTCTTGCCGGTAACCAGGATGAGTCCCTGCTTTTGCCGGCACATGTCGCCTACCGGACCGGGCATCGCCAGTTTCTCCAGCGTGACCGTTTCTGCTGGAATGGCGCGGAACACGGCGCCAATACCGCCGAGGTGCCGAAAAACGTTGACCCGAAAGCGTGCTTTGTTGTCGAGCGAATATGCGAAATCGGCGCCTTCGTGTTGTTCGAATACCCGCCGGATCGGGTCTGTCATGATCTCATAGATCATTTTTTTTACGTCGTTCGCGGGCAGGTCCTTGTCACCGCGTAACGGCATCAAGTCGCCGTATATGCGCACGCGTGCCGGATCCCCTGCAAGCAGGTGCAGATCCGAACCGTTTTTCATCAAGATTTCTTTGAGGTACTCGTCTACGGTATTCACGGGGCACCGATGTCGATCTTCGGCAACAGGTCCGGATCCGTCACATACTGGCGGAACAGTTTCTTTTCATTCGCATAGGCATACGCCTGATCAGGGTCGACTTGTTTTCGTTTCACCGCCTCCAGCAAAGCCTGATCGAGCAACTGCATGCCTTCTGCTTTGCCGGTCTGAAGTTGTGATGGAATCTGGTGGGTCTGGTCGGTCATCACCAGATTTGAAATAGCGCGAGTCATCACCATGACTTCAAGTATGGCCTTGCGGGCCTTGCCATCAGGGGTCCGCAACAGAACCTGGCTGATGACAGCGATGAGGCTTTGAGATAGGAAACTCTTTGCCTGTTCGCGCTGGTTCGCCGGCAATGCATCGATGATGCGGTCGATGCTCTTCACCGCACCGGTTGTGTGCAACGTGCCCAGTACGAGGTGTCCCGTTTCGGCAGCCATCATCGCCATCGAAATGGTTTCCGGCTCGCGCATCTCGCCTACCAGAATCACGTCCGGGTCCTCACGCAAGGCTGCGCGTAGCCCATCCGCGAATCCCTGCACATGGGTGCGGATTTCGCGTTGGATGACCTGCGAGCGTTTGCTCGGATGGATGAACTCGATCGGGTCTTCGAGACTGATGATGTTCAGTGGACGGGTTGCGTTCAGATGGTGGATGATCGCCGCCAGCGTCGTTGACTTGCCCATCCCGGTCGATCCCGTCACGAGAATCAGACCCTGATGATGATCTGACAGTTTTCTGACGATCGGTGGCATACCGAGACTCTCGAGTGTCGGCAGCTCGGTCGGAACGTATCGAAAACTCGCGCCGGGCCCCGTCGTCTTGCGATACAGGTTGACACGAAAGCGGTCGGCGTCCTCGGTCATGTACGAAAAGTCAATGTCCTCGCCGGCCAAAAACCGTTCATGTTGCGTTTCGGTCAGGATCTCGATCAGATAGCTCTCGAGTTCGTTCTCCGAGAGGTCGCGGAACTTGATCGGCCTCAAATCGCCGTTCATGCGCAGCAGTGGCGGTACGCCGACGGCGAGATGAACGTCCGAACAACCCTGTGCCTGCCCCAGTTTCAGGAATGCATCGACGCGTGCCATTCAGGCAGCCCCGAATTGTTCGGACAAAGACTTCAGAACCGTCTGGAACTCTTCCATCGACTGGAAGCGATCTTCCTGCTGGCGCGACATTGCCTTCTGGATCGCCGCGCTGACTTCCGCCGGCAGATCAGGATTGCGGCTGTGTGGCGCGTCGGCGTTGCCCTGCACGTGGGCATACATCACTGCCATGTGGTCCCCTTCGCTGAACGGCGGGGCGCCGGTCGCCATTTCATACAGGATGACACCAAGGCTGTAAATATCGGCGGTGTGATCAACTTTCTTGCCGAGAATCTGCTCGGGCGCCATGTATTTCAGTGAACCGATGACATAGCCTGTCTTCGTCAACTGTGTGTCCCCGCTGGACTGTGCAGCCGCTACACCAAAGTCGACGATTTTCAACAGGTCGTCGTCATTGATAAGAATGTTCGGTGGTTTCAGGTCACGATGGACGATGCCGACTTTGTGGGCTTCGCACATGCCAGTCGCTATATCCGTGGCAAATCCAAGCGCACGCTTGAGTGGCACCGGCTTGCGATCGACCACTTCGGCACCGAGTGGATGCGAGTCGAAGAACTCCATCGAGA
>JAZFZN010000371.1:0-2828 GCA_036475515.1 Gammaproteobacteria bacterium | reverse complement strand
CGGCAGAGTATCAATCTGAATCGCGCGTCAGCCAGGCGACCAGCATCCGGATTTGCGTTTCATCCAGACGATCCTGAAACGCCGGCATGACACCGTTGCGACCAATCGCAATCGAGTGCTCGACGTCCGCTTCGGCGGAGCCATACAGCCACGTATCGTCAACCAGACTCGGCGCACCCAGCATCACATTGCCCGTGCCTTCGATGCCGTGGCACGCGACGCAGAATTGTTCGTACAACTCCTGACCTTTGTCGTGTTCCTGCGCTGCTTCGTCGTCTCCCATCGCAATCACGTATTGCGTGACTTGTGTAACACCATCTTCTCCCAGCGCATCGGCCCAGGCCGGCATGGCCCCTTGGCGTCCCATACGTATCGACTGTTCTATCTGGTTGGCACTTCCGCCCCATTGCCAGTTGTCGTCGATCAGGTTAGGAAAGTACGACGCTTGCCCTTTGCCATCGGATCCGTGACAGGCCGCGCAATTTCGCGCAAAACCACGGCCAGCGGAAGCCATCACATCTGGGTCATCGTGCAAGGTCTCGAGCGGCGCCACCTCGACTAGCTTGCGAACACCTTCGAAATCATCGTTGTAAGCGACTTTACTGTGAACGAGCCGGCGGCCCTGCGACCAGTCGAGCGCGCCACGGTAGCTGCCGAGGCCCGGGTAGAGTACGAGATAGATGTCCGAAAATATGAGCAACGCGAACATCAGCCAGAACCACCACAACGGTGCCGGTGTCGAACCTTCGCGCAGGTTTTCATCCCACACGGGCGACTTGTATTCCTCGCGGCTCATGTAAATGCTGAGCGAGAGCCAAATCAGCCCGATCAAACTGACGATCGTTAGGACGGCGATCCAGCCGGCCCAGAAACCTGACGGCAGATCAGCCATCGCGATCCTCATCCTCCAGCGGAATACGCGCTGCCTCGTCGAGTTTTTGCTTCGTGGAACGCAACATGACCCAGACGACCACTCCCATCATGAACGCCATGACCAACAGGTCTCCCGCAAACAGGTAGTAGGTCATGGTGTGTCTCCGGGTTGATAACCGGTACCGAGCATCTGCAGATACTCGATCAAGGCATCGAGTTCTGTCAGACGCGCGAGCGCGGCTTCTGCGGACTCAATCTCTTCATCGGTGTACGGATGGCCGAGCTTCTGCAGAGCCCGCATCTTTTGTCGGATGTCTCCGTTCGCATTGGCTTCCCGATCGGCCAACCACGGATATGCCGGCATGATCGAATTCGGCACGACGGAACGGGGATCAATCATGTGCAACTGATGCCAGACGTCGCTGTACTTGCCGCCAACGCGATGCAGATCCGGACCAGTGCGCTTCGAACCCCACAAGAACGGACGATCGTAGACGAATTCGCCGGCTCGCGAATAGGGTCCGTAGCGTTCCACTTCCGCGACCAGTGGTCGTATCTGTTGCGTATGACATACGCTACAGGATTCCCGGATGTAGATGTCCCTGCCAGTCAGCTCGAGAGCCGTGTATGGTCTCGTGTTGCCCACAGGAGTCTCCAGCGATTCCTGAAACAGACTCGGCAATACCTGCACCAGTCCACCGATGGCCGACACGAACAAAATCCCGAAAATCAGCAGTCCGCTGTTGTTCTCCAGTTTCTGGTGCAGTTTGAAGGCGTTCATGCTTTTGCGGCCTCCGGATCAATAGCCGGAGGTTTGACCTGAGCTGTTTTCCGACCCGCTACGGTCATGAACAGGTTGAACGCCATCAATAAGGCACCGGCCAAAAACACCAAACCACCGACCAAACGCAACAAATAGTACGGTGGCATCGTCTCCATGATGTTTCTAAAGCTGTAGAGCAACTCACCGTATTGATCCAGACTCAACCACAACAGTCCCTGTGTGACGCCGGCACCCCACATCGCCAGGACGTAGAGCATCACCCCGGCCAGGGCAAGCCAGAAATGCACGTTGGCAAGCCTGGTGCTGTAAAGCTCGCCGCCTACGAGCTTGGGGACCAGGTAGTAGAAAACCCCGAACGTCACCAACGCATTCCAACCCAGGGCGCCAGAATGAACATGCCCGATGGTCCAATCGGTAAAATGACTGACGACGTTGACACTCCTGATGGCCATCATCGGGCCTTCGAATGTCGCCAGCCCGTAAAACGCGAGTGACAACACGATGAACTTCAACGCCGGTTCGGTTTTCAGTTTCTCCCCGGCCGGGCTCACGGTCATGATGCCGTTGATCATCGTGGCCCAGGATGGCGCAAGCAGAATCAGACTCATGACCACGCCGAGCGATTGCACCCACTCGGGTATCGCGCTGTAGTGCAGATGGTGTGGCCCCGCCCATATATAGGTATAGACGAACGCCCAGAATGCGACGATCGACAGGCGGTAGCTCCACAGTGGTCGGTCTGCGAGCTTCGGTAGGAAGTAGTACATCATGCCGAGGAATCCACCCGTCAGCAGGAATCCGACAGCGTTGTGTCCGTACCACCATTGCACGATCGCGTCCTGGGAACCGGCAAACAAAGAATAGGACTTCGTCAGCGTTGCAGGCATTGCCAGGCTATTCACGATATGCAGCATCGCAATGACAATGATCAACGCGCCGTAAAACCAGTTCGAGACATAGATCGGTTGAATCTTTCGCTTTGCGATGGTTCCGAAAAACACGACCGCAAAACCGACCCACGCGATGGTGATCGCGATGTCGATGGGCCATTCGAGTTCTGCGTACTCCTTGCCTGCGTTGATCCCACCGAGCAGCGACAAGCCGCCGATCAGAATCGTGACCTGCCACGCCCAGCACACGAACCAGGCCAGACCGGGTGCAAACAACGGCA
>JAZFZN010000370.1:0-4668 GCA_036475515.1 Gammaproteobacteria bacterium | reverse complement strand
GCATGGATTTCGAGTTCACCTACTACCAACACGAACTCGACGCCACGATCCAGGCGCTCGACGCCCAGACCCAACTCGATCGTTGCGTACAAACGCTGGATCCAGCGTCTTGCAACGGCATCACACGCAATCAGGTCGGTGCGATCAACAGCTTCAGCAACATATTGACAAACCTCGGTGGCACGGACACGGAAGGCTATGACTTCCTCGTTCATTACCTTTCGCCTGAGTGGGGCTTTGGACAGATCGATGTACAGTGGCTGAGCACCTATGTGGACTCGTTCACGAAATTTGTCCCAACAAGCACCGGCTTCCAATCGATCGGGCTCGTCGGTATCGAAGAGAACGACAGCGGGATTCCACGCTGGCTATCGTCGCTCATCACGAACTGGAACCTGGACCGCTGGAACGTAGCCTGGACCATGCGCTACATCCACAAGATCGAGGAAAGCTGCTCGGACTTCCTGGATGGTACGCCGAACAGCTTCGCGCAACTCGGTTTGTGTTCACAGCCGAACTTCGCAAACGAACCGTTGTCGGTCAACAAGCTTGGCAGCACGGTCTATCATGACCTCCAGGCTGTGTTCGAGATCGGTGATTTTGGGGGCTTCGACACATCGGTGAGCTTCGGCATCATCAATGCGTTTGACAAAGATCCGCCGATCTGCCACAGCTGCTCACTGAATGGCTACGACGCCTCGCTGTACAACGTACCCGGTCAGTTCTGGTACGCTCGCGTGGGTTTAAGTCGTTAGGTTCAACAACAGTACTACAGACCGCGGCCTTCGGGCCGCGGTTTTTTTGTGTGAACAGGAACCTTTTTCGGTTCTGCCGTGGTCAATGCAGGCAAGGGCTGCGTGCTATGATCTGAATCGCGTCGCGGAGAACAAACAACAATGGCGGGCCTGTACTTTGAGGAGTTCCACGTGGGTCAAACGTTCGAGCACGACCTGAAGCGTACGGTTACCGAAACCGACAACGTGCTCATCAGCACTTTGACCCACAATCCGGCTGCGATCCATCTTGACGCGGAGTCTTCGCGCGATACCATTTTCAAGCGGCGAATCGTCAACAGTATCTATACATTGGGGCTGACGATCGGTGTCAGCGTCGCGGACACGACCCTCGGTACGACGATTGGCAACCTCGGTTTTGACGAGGTTCGTTTCCCACGCCCGGTGTTCGTCGGCGACACGCTGCGCTTCAGGACTATCGTGCACGAGGTCCGGGAGAGCAAGTCGCGTCCGGATTCCGGTATTGTCACATTCGTCCACCAGGCGTTTAATCAGCACGACCAGGAGGTCATGTCGTGCCAACGGGTAGCTTTAATGTTGAAGAAACCGGCGCCGTAAGGCTCCGGTCGCTGTTGTTCGTTCCGGGCGACAGCGAGAAAAAACTTGCGAAAGCCGTCCACATCGAGGCGGACGTCCTGATTGTCGACCTGGAGGACTCGGTCGCGCCGGAACGCCGCGATACCGCACGTGAACTGACTTTTCAGTTTCTGCGTACCCACAATCGCTCGATATGGGTGCGCATCAACCCGCTCGAATCCGAAGATGCCAACGAAGATCTCGAAAGCATCATGCCGGCGTTGCCGGCCGGCATCGTATTGCCGAAGTGCGGGTCTGGTGCAGATGTTGCCGAATTGTCCATGCGTATGGACCCAATGGAACGACGCGTCGGCGAACGTACGGGCAGGACCAAAATCCTGCCGATCGCAACCGAGTTGCCTGAGGCATTGTTCAATCTTCAGAGCTATATTGGTTGCAGTTCGCGGCTCGCCGGGATTACCTGGGGTGCCGAAGATCTGTCGGCCGCAATCGGCGCCAGTCGTACGCGCTACGCAGACCACGCGTGGACCCACCCGTTCCAGTTGGCTCGTTCGTTGTCACTGATGACTGCGAAGGCTTCGGGTGTACTCGCGATCGATACCCTCTACCAGGACTTTCGCGACATGGACGGCCTGAGGCGCTGTGCAGTAGCTGCACGTCTGGATGGTTTCGATGGCATGCTCGCGATCCATCCCAATCAGGTGCCGATCATCAACGCGGCATTCACGCCGACCGACAAAGAGATCGAACGTGCGCGTCGTATCGTCGACGCCTTTGAAGCGAATGGCAACACCGGGGTTATTGCGTTCGAAGGACGCATGCTCGATGCGCCACACCTGAAATACGCCAGACGTGTACTGGCGTTCTCGCACAGATAGCCTGCCGACCGGGGGAGTTTCCCCGGTATCAGTGGTCTCGCAGGTGCTCTGGCAGGGTGACGTTTCCGGCCACGGCGTCGTAGTTGATACCGCCGCTCGAGTCGTTCTCGACGGTGAAATCACCACCGACGTCGCGTACGCGAATCTGGCCGGAAGAATCGCTGCCGATGATCACGTCGCCATCCACACCGCGAATAAAGATGCCACCCGAAGAGTCCTTGTCGATGCGCACCGATGCCGCGTTGACAATATCGATATCGCCGGAACTGTCTGCTTCGATCACGAGGTCTCCAACACGAGCGATATCGACGTCGCCGGAGCTGTCGCTGACGATCAGCACTTCACCGCTGATGTCGCGGATGCGCAGGTCACCTGAGGAGTCGCGCAGATTCAACGACGCGAGTTTTTCGACTTCCAGGTCGCCGCTCGAGTCACGGACCGTGACCGGCAGGTTGTCCGGGACTTCCACACGCAGATCGAGCATGCCGCCATTCCAGCCGTCATCGGGAGAAAGCGGTGTCTCTGCAATCACCTTGATCCTGTCTCCCTCGCGCAGCGTGATGATCTCGATTTTCTGCAGGGCGTCCTCTTCATCGGCGCAGGCACGGCCATCGGCCGAAACGGCTGTGGCACCGGTACTGCCGATGACCTCGAGTGAACCCGGGCCGGCGATGACTTCGATTGCCGTCGCTCCCGCGACAGGGATGCTGGCATCACGGTCGTCCGAGTGTTTGCAGGTGCCGGCGGCCACTGTGGCCGGCAGCCAGGCAAGGCACAGCATGGCCGTGCCGAATGTACGCGCGATCATCACAGTCTCCATATTGGTTGTTTTTCATCACAGTTCGACGTCAAAAGGGACCGGTAGGTTTACAACGCCGCCGGCGGTTGTGCCAGCGGTCGAGTCGCAATCACATATTCGGCCACCGGCTTGTCGCCGATCAGGTGTTCCTGAATGATCCGCTCCAGCACCTGTGGTGTGCACCCACGGTACCAGACGCCATCCGGATAGACGACCGCGATCGGACCCTGCATGCAGACGCGCAGACAATTGGCTTTGGTGCGATAGACGCTACCGTTGCCGGTCAGCCCGAGTTCATCGAGACGGCGTTTCAGGTATTTCCAGGATTCCAGACTGGCTGCGTGGTCGGAGCAGTTCGACTCTGTCTGGTCGCAGCAGAGGAACACGTGTCTCTCGATCGCACTGACCTTTAGTTCCTCGATTTTTTCGTCGAGAAGTTTTTTCTGGACGCGCGCCATGCGCTGATCCCGGTCTGTCGTCAAAGTGCTGTGCTCCGCTGAACTCGCGGCTAAACTAGCGGAACCGGGAACAAGGAACAACCACAACGTGAACCCGCTTCTTTCCGATCTGCTCGAACTGCTTGAACTCGAACGCCTCGAAGACAACCTGTTCCGCGGTTCCAGCCGCGACATCGGAACCCGCCAGGTGTTCGGCGGACAAGTGCTCGGCCAGGCGCTGACCGCCGCATCACGCACCGTCGAGGATCGCGTCGTGCATTCGTTGCACGCATATTTTCTGCGTGCCGGAGACATCGAAGCGCCGATCGTCTACGACGTCGACCGGGCGCGCGACGGCAGGAGTTTCACCAATCGCCGTGTGGTAGCAATCCAGCACGGCCGGCCGATTCTGAACATGGCGGCGTCGTTTCAGGTTCCCGAATCGGGTTTGGAACACCAGGACGAGATGCCCGAAGTGCCGCGACCGGGTGAACTGGAAAGCAAGACATTGCATGATTCCAAAGCCCTGAAGCTTCTGCCGGCGAAAGTACGTCGTTTCGCGATGGAACAAAGACCGATCGACTTTCGACCGGTGAGGCCATTCGATCTGATCCACGAGGGCAAGCTGCCGCCGCGCAGTCAGGTGTGGATCCGTACGATCGACCGGCTTCCCGACGGCGACGATGATTTGCATCGCTGTCTGTTGGCGTACATCTCCGACTACTACCTGTTGACGACGGCGACCTTGCCACACGGATTGTCTTTCTTCGACAAACACCTGCAACTGACCAGTCTGGATCACGCGATGTGGTTTCACCGTCCTGTTCGTGTCGATGAGTGGTTGCTCTACGATACCGATAGCCCGTCGGCGAGCGCGGGTCGCGGATTCGCGCGCGGCAGGATTTTTGCAGAAAACGGAAGCCTGGTTGCAACCACGGCGCAGGAAGGTGTCGTACGGCTGTGGCCGGAAGAGCGGGCGTGATACCAGCAAAACTCCGGACCGGCCGTCGTCCTTCATACCGGCGCGAAGTACGTGCCTGGACGCTGCTCGCCATCACACTCGGTGCCGTCGAGGGTGCGCTGGTCGGGGTCATCGTCAAAAACGTCTTCGCGGGCACCGTCGCTCCGCTGTTGTTGAATATCGCGGTCGCGCTCGTCAGTGGAGCTCCCGCCCTGGCGAACGTTTTCAGCCTGTTCTGGGCTTCTGTCGCACACGGACGCGA
>JAZFZN010000369.1:0-8521 GCA_036475515.1 Gammaproteobacteria bacterium | reverse complement strand
AGCTACAACCGCGACTACCTGGGTGAAACCGAAGACTGGGGGCAAGTACCGTCACTCAACGTCTTCCGAAAAACTGACGACGGTATCTATCATTCCTACAATACCGAAATGCTGTTTGCCCGAACCGAAGAAGACCAGGAACCCAGACACGTGGATCTGATCTGGCCGCTGTGGAATCTGTTCGACCTGGCTCCGGAAGGGCGTGGCACCAACTGGCATCCACGGTTCGATTACGACTGATCGGAATCCCTTTTCGTAAATCGAGCACTGCGACCGGCGACATTGAACAGGTGATCGACAGCAGACTTCGTCTTCGCTGAAAGGCCTCCGGCCCGTTGTTGCTCGACCAAGCGGCGTTCGACACGATCGATCAGATGGTCGAGTTTGATCTCGTCATCAACGGCCAGATTCTCGCGACGTGCCGGAACGCGATCGGCTGCACCGAACAGATTGATCCACTGTTCACTGCGTCTGCCCATGTGCACGACATCGTAGAAAAAATGACGCTTCTCGGGTCCACCACTCAGCACGTCGGCCACTGCGGCGACCAGCGACACCGGAATCAGTGCAGCGTCGCGGAACCCGTCGATGACGAGCTTCCCCTGTAACACCAGCACGTCACGGATGAAGTGCCAACGACCGGATTGTGAAGGTTCGGTATTCATGACAGATCAATGACTCGTGGATACTGACGTCGCCTCTGCACCGGAGTGTTCGGCCAGCTTGTGTTTGAACTGATCGCGTGTCCAAAGATACTGCGCGGGCGCGTCTCTCACCATTCCCTCTATGATCTTGTTGAGCCGCAACAGATCCGCTTCGGCGTCGCCGCTCGGAAAGTTCGTCAAAGCTGGTCCAAGACGGAGCACATAGCGCAACTTGCGTCCGACTTCACGAACCGAGTGAAACGGAACGACGACCGCACCCGTACGTTTTGCAAGCGTTCGCAACGCCGGGTGGGTCAGCGATGGTTTGCCAAAGAAAGACACCATCATACTGCCCTTAGCCTGCTTCAGATGCTGGTCGAATGCATACCAGATCGTCCGTCCTTCGCGCAGGCTGCGAATGGCTGCCCGAAAATCGTTGCTCGGGATCAGGCACTCACTCGCACGCGAACGGCCCTCACGCATGACCTTGTCAAGTAACTTGTTTCGCGGTGGCCGGTAAAACGCATCGATAGGTCCGTTAAAAACACCGAGCAGTACGCCAGCGATCTCCAGCGTCGTGAAATGCGCCGCCAGCAGGATGACCCCACAGCCCGGTGCTCGCGCCGCTTCGAGGTGTTCGAGACCTTCAACGACATCCAGTGCATGCAACCTTTTCTCCGACGCCCACCACGCGTACGCGACTTCCGGCAGGGACATCCCGATGCTCTTGAAATGGTCGTGCACACACTGCGTCTTTTGTTCCTCAGACCATTCCGGAAAACAAACGTCGATGTTTGACCTTGTGATGCGACGATACTTGGCCCTGATGTAGTAGAAGCCGCGACCGAGAAGACCACCGAAATACAGTTGTAGTCGGAAAGGCAACATGTGGAGCAGCCAGCACAAACCAAGCCCTATCCAGACAGGCCAGTAGCGCGGCGCCGCGAACTCAAGAGATCCGCCGCTCTGCTTCTCCGACAAAGCATCCCCGCTGCGGTTGGTGGTCGGCACTATTCAGACTTCTCTGCGGTGTTCTGATATTGGTTCATGAACGGTTGCAGTTTTCCCAATACGGGTTGCAGGTGTTCAACATAGCGTTGCCAGCGATAGCGTGCTCGCTGGTACAGCGGTTCAGCGACCTGGTCATAACTTGCCGTGCGAACGCGACCCCGTTTTTGTTCGCGCTCGGCAAAGTCCAGAACACCGGGGTCCCAGTCGAGGTCGATGAATTTGAGGACAGCGCGAATCTCGGTCTCCGGTTCTGCCAGCAATTGCTCATAGTGCACCGTATGAACATTTAGTCCCAGCACATCGACGCTCCGGACCCAGAGATTCATCACGTCGCGATAGAAATCCGCGGTAGTATCCAGATCCAGGAAATTGGCAACCGCGTCATTCATGCGGAACTCCTGCATATAGCAAGACAACACGACGTCGGCAGGATGACGCACCGCCAGTATGAAACGCGCCTCCGGCCACAAACGGTTGATCAGTACCGCTTCGGTGAGATGAAACGGATGACGATCGATCAGTACCTGGCCATCCTTCAGTTGCGTATTTCCGGCGACTGCTTTTTTGTACTGTTGTCGCAACGCGGTCAGCTCATCCTGAGACAGATTGGACAGCGTCGTTACGATGTCAACGTCGCGCACCTCCAGTCGATTGCGTAGACCCGAGACGAACGGTCGTTCCTCCAGCGTCCGGATGTCTGCATGGCCGGAAAGCATTCGATCCAGAAGCGTCGTACCGGAACGCGGAAACCCGGTCAGAAAAACAGGCGTTCTTGACTGCTCTGTGTCGGGCGAATCCCAGCCTCGAACACCATCCTCAGTCAGCTGACCGATCTCGGCCAGCACACGTGCGTGTGTCTGGTTGTGTTCCAGACTCCGCGGGTCCCACTCCTGCGCAGCAAGGTCATTGCCGACACCGAACCATCTGAACGCCTCGTCGATGTCGCCGTTGCGTTCGTGTAGCCGCCCGATTTCGTAGCTCAACGCGCGTTGCTCTGCGGTAGGGAGCTTGCCGGCCAACGCTTCCTGTGCCTTTTCGATGCCGTCGGCATATTGCCCGGTCCGACGCGCGATCTTGGCGTACACCAGCGAAGCCAGCGGATGCCCGGGTGCATCGGTCAGCGCACGCTGCGCTGCCTGCCGCGATTCATCGAGGCGATTGGTTTCTTCGTACAGGCTGGCCAGGTTAGCGCGCGTGCCCGGATGACCGGGTTCGAGTTCGAGGGCTCGTTCGAAACAGGCAATAGCTTCGTCGATCTGATCGAGTTCGGACAACGCATTGCCGAGGTTGTTGTGTGCCTCGATCATGCGCGGTTCGACATTCAGTGCCGAACGGAACATCTCGGCCGCTTCGCTGTACCGGCTCTGGTCCATCAGCGCGTTGCCCAGGTTGTTCAGCGCGCGGAAGTGTCGCCGGTCGCGCTTCAATGCGGCGCGAAAACTCCGCTCCGCTTCTTGGAAGTCTCCGAGGCCTTTCAATGCGTCTCCGAGTGCGGCGTGCAGATCAGGGACGCGGGGGGCCACTTTCAATCCCTGCCGAAATGCGTTCTTGGCCTCCTTGAAATCACCTTGCGACAACAAAATCCCGCCGAGCTCGTACAAAGCGCCGGCATGTCCGGGGTTGACCGACAGAACGTTGCGAAAGTGCCGCTCAGCAGCGGCCGGCTCGCCTGTACGCAACGCGATGACCCCGAGCATCTGTTCCGCATTGGGTTCCGTGGGCATCTTGTCGAGGATCTGTTGGCAGACCGCCCCTGCGTGGTCGAGTCGACCGGCCTCGAAATGCCGTACTGCCTCACCAAAGAGACTTCTCGGGTTCATAGGTCGTACCCGTATCGTTCAACAAACGGTTTGAGGGTTCCTTCCACGTTGGTCAGATATCCGGCGTATCGTGGCCAGCGAAACTTTGCATGGTGATAAATCGGCTGACTGACCTGGTGATAACTCGGCGTATTGATTCTTCCGCGCGTTCTGGCGTGCTGGTCGAAACTCAGCACGGAGTCGTTCCACGCGACACCGATGAAGTCGAGCAGGCGTCTGGCCTCACCCGGAAGATCGTCGACCAGTGATTCATAGCGCACATAGTGTACGTTCATCGACAACAGCTCTTCATAGCTGTTCCACAAAGACAGAACTTCGGAGTAGAAACGCGCCGTGTCTTCGAGAGTAAAGAAATTCGCCATCGCATGGTTGAGACCAAATTCCTGCATGAAGCAGGACAGGATCACGTCGCGGGGATGTCTCAATGCAAACACAAATTTTGCTTCCGGAAACAACCGGTAGATAAACAGTGCCTTGACCGCATTCAAAGGCAGCTTGTCGACAATGTATGGTCCACCGTCGGCGTCCGCGTATCCGGACGCAGTTTCGAGATAGCAGCGACGCAGGTCGCGCAGCTCCTCGTCTGTTAAAGACGCAAGCGATTGCGGATAGCTTTCCGGCATCCGCGATACGACGCCTTGTACGGCATCGACAATCGGTTGTTCTTCGATGACCTGGATGTCCGGGTGTGCATCCAGAACCTGGTCGAGCAACGTCGTACCGGAACGCGGAAAACCCACGAGAAACACCGGAGGTGGATCGGCAAGCGGATAATCCGGCCTGGTCCAGCCCTCAACCCATTCCCGGCTCAGCAGCGTGTCCATAATCGAGAAGAACTCTGCAAAAGGATCCGCGCCACGATCACGTGAAGTCCAGTCCTTTTGCGCCAGTTCATTCGCCGCGGCGAAGTGCCGGTATGCACGCTCCACATCGCCGCTGCGGTCGCAGCTGCGACCGAGTTCATAGTGCAGCGCCTGGCGCCATTTCGGGTCTTCGGTGATTGACAGAACCGCTGCGAGTTGTGTGGCGCTCTCTTCTTCACGGCCGCTGCGGCGCAGACATTTCCCGAGTACGACGTTCAGATACGGGTCGGCGGGCGTCGCTTCCAGCCCCTGGCGCACGATCTGCTCCGCTTCGTCGAGCCGATGCGTCTTCTCCAGCAAAGTGGCCAGATTGGCGATCGCCAAAGTGTGTGCGGGCGCGATTTCCAACGCCTTTTGATACGCGGCGTGTGCTTCGTCGATGCGGTCGCCCGCCT
This sequence comes from Gammaproteobacteria bacterium, assembly GCA_036475515.1. GTDB lineage: Bacteria > Pseudomonadota > Gammaproteobacteria > Steroidobacterales > JAZFZN01 > JAZFZN01. The sequence continues at coordinate 3,788 of JAZFZN010000369.1, read as the reverse complement.
GCAACGCAATACCGAAATTGTTCCAAATCGACGCGTCTGCGGGGTTCAACGCCAAAGCACGACGATAATGCTCAAACGACTCGTCGAGACGCTCGAGTTCTTTCAGGGTACCCGCGCGCGCCGTCAGCACCGCAATATTGTCCGGTTGCTGCGCCAGCAATCGTTCGAACGCGTGATCGGCGTCCTCGAACCGGCCCTCCTGGAACAGCGCCAACGCACGATTCATCCGGGCACCGGAATGTTCTGGATCCACGGTCAGCGCGCGTTCGAACGCCTGTGATGCGGCCTGAATGTCCCCCGACGTCTGCAGCGCAATACCGAGATTGCTCCACGCGTCGGCGTAGTTCTGGTCGCAGGCCACGGCGGCTTCGAAGGCCACCACAGCTTCCTGAAGCTCGTTCTCCGCGAGCAGCAGATTGCCGAGGTCATAGTGCAGACGCGCATCACCCGGGACCGCCGCGATCGCCCGTCGCATGTACTCGATCGCTGTCACTCTGTCCCCAACGGCGGCAGATACGATCGCGAGCATCCCGAGCGCACCTGGATGTTCCGGATGATCGCTGATTACTGTTTCGCAGATCTCACGGGCGCGGCGGTGCCGGCCGCGTTTGAGTTGGCGTGCCGCATCGGCGATCGCACTACGTGCTTGTTCATCTGTCGTCAGCAAAGCGCGCCGATTATACGGGCTACGTCCGGGTCTGTGGCACACACAACAGGCATCCGGTATCGTTGTCCGGCATTTTCCGGAGCACAACGGGATGTCGCTTCAGAACAACTCCACAACACCAAAAAAGGCTCGCATCGGCGTGCTGCTTTCCAATCTCGGAACACCCGATGCCGCGACACCACGCGCCGTACGTCGTTATCTCGCCGAGTTTCTTTCCGACCCACGGATCATAGAGCTTCCACGCTGGCTCTGGCTGCCGGCGCTCTATGCAGTTGTCCTGAACGTGCGGCCTTTCAGATCGACGCAAGCTTACGAAAGGATTTGGACCACCGCCGGATCTCCTTTGATGTTCAACATGCAACGGCTTGCTGTTTCCGTCAGTGACGCCCTCGACAGAGCATTGGGATTCGAAGTGCCACTGGCACTCGGCATGCGTTATGGCAATCCGTCGATACCACAGGCACTGGCGGAACTGTCAGATAAGGGCGCAGAACGCATCATCGTTCTGCCGTTGTACCCGCAATATTCCGGGACGACGACCGCGTCGACTCTGGATGCAGTCGCCCGCGCACTCGGTTCGGTGCGCGTCGTACCGGAGCTGCGTTTCATCAACGGCTACCATGATGCACCGGGATTCATCGATGCGGTCGCGCGTTCGATCGAGGACTACTGGAAAGAGAACGAACCGGGCGAACTTTTGCTGTTCTCGTTCCATGGTATTCCCGAACGTTGTGTCGAAGCCGGCGACCCTTACGAAGAGCAATGCCAGCAGACCGCGCAGTTGATCACACGACGACTCGGTCTGGATGAACACCGTTGGCGGTTGTCGTTTCAGTCGCGAGTCGGTCGCGAACCCTGGCTGCAACCGTATACGGATGTCGTCGTTGAAGAACTCGCAAAAGACGGAGTTCAGTCCGTCGACGTCGTCTGCCCCGGTTTTTCGGTGGATTGTCTCGAGACACTCGAGGAGATTGCGCTCGGTGAACGCGAGCGTTTCGAGAACGCCGGTGGAAAACGTCTGGCGTACATACCGGCACTCAACGATCGCATCGAACACGTGCGTTTCATCGCGGATCTGATCCAGGCGCACGCAGCGTCCGGGGTCGCTGCGAGGTGATAGGCGGCTTTCTGGAAATCAGTGTCGGTTGTGACGACATTCCGGCTTCGATCTCGTTCTACGAGACACTCGGTTTCCGCCAGCTCTCAACCGGCGATCTGTTAGCGCATCCATACGCCGTTGTCAGTGATGGACGGGCACACATCGGTTTGCATGCACAACCACCCGATTCACCGATATTGACCTACGTGTTGCACGATCTCGCGTCCGCGGTTCCACGATTGAAGAACTCGGGCATAGAGTGTGTTTCGGAAAAGCTCTCGGACTACGAGTTCAACCAGGCGACCTTCGTGGATCCGGACGGTCAAGCGGTGTGCTTGCTCGAAGCTCGTACGTTTTCACCTGCATCGTTCACCGAAGATGGTTTCTCCCTGCTCGGAGACTTCACCGAGTTCTCGATGCCGGTCCGCGACATTGAGATCGCCATACGTTTCTGGGAGCCGCTCGGGTTTGTCGCGGTTGATCGACAGGAATCGTCGGCAACACTCGCGAGTGAACGGCTGAACATTGGTGTGTACGCGGACGCACGAATGCGTGGACCCGAACTGTGTTTCTCCGTCACGAATATCGATGAGACGCTGTCACTGGTCGAGACTCGTGGTGTCGAGACATCGCCTGTTCGCGCCGGACGAGCAGTGATCAGCTCACCCGAAGGCCTAGCGATCGTACTGTCCGAAGCGGGAGAAAGTTAAGAAGCGCTCACTCCATGGCCACTTAGCCGAGTTCGGTGAGCAAACGTGCGATCAGCTGTCTGGCCTGCCCGACATAGCTGCCACCAAAAAGATTGGCGTGATTGAGGATATGGTACAGGTTGTATAGGTCCCGTCGCGTCCGATAGCCAGCGTCCAGTGCCGCCATATTTTCGTAGGCCGCATAAAAGCCACGATCAAAACGTCCGAACAGTTCTGTCATCGCGACGTCGCATTCCCGATCTCCAAAGTAGACAGCCGGATCGTAGGTAACCGGTTCTCCGCTGGAGTCCGACGCCCGATTGCCACCCCACAGATCGCCGTGCAGCAATGCGGGTCTTGGTTCATATCCGGGGAAAAATTCGCGGAGCGCTTCCAGCAGTCGTTCCGATTGTTCGAGAAGCTCTGCATCGATACCGCTGTCCGCCAGAAGACCGAGCTGGAAACGCAGTCGGTGATCACGGAAAAACGCCACCCAGTCTTTTGTACGGGGATTCGGCTGCGGTGTATCCCCGACGGTGTTGTCGCGAAACCAACCGAAGTCGTCGGATGTCACCATGTGTTGTTGTGCCAGGCGTTCCCCGAGCAAAGTATCACTGTGTGCGCTCGGCGCGTGCATCGGGATCCATTCGAGCAACAGATAGGAATAACCGTCGCTCAGACCACATCCTTGTGGTTTTGGTACGCGCACCGCTTTGGCATCGGCAAGGGTCGTCAGACCAGCGCGTTCTGCTTCGAACATCGAGTGCTTCGCAGCGACGTTCAGTTTGATGAAATGAGTACCATCTGGACCCGAGACCCGGTAGGTCGTGTTGATGCAACCGCCACCAACCGATGTGACGCCGTCCGGGTCGATACGGATACCGGTGTCTCTAAGAATTGACTCCGAGAGGGAGTGCCAGTCGGTCATCGGGTCGAATCGTACCTGGCCGCGACACGCCGCGCGAGACCGCGCAATTGTTCACCAAAACCCAGATCATCCATCAGGGACCATAATGCGTCTTCATTGGGCGGCCGCACGCTCAGGTCATTGCCATCCGGGATACCCGGAACCGCGCAGTCGATCCGGGTCAAACGACGCGCCAGAAACGCATCCTCGCGGTGTCGGTCCAGATTACGGGCAATCCCGGTGGCGCCCCGGATCGGCAACGCTGCCACTTCGTCGAGTCTGGCGTACAGCGTTTCCAAGTCTTCGAAATGCTCGAGCAGAACCGTGGCTGTCTTTGGACCAATACCACGTACACCAGGAATGTTATCGACGGCATCTCCGGTCAACGCGAGATAATCAGCGAACTGTTCAGCCCGAACGCCGAAA
>JAZFZN010000368.1:0-3580 GCA_036475515.1 Gammaproteobacteria bacterium | reverse complement strand
TTTTCAAAGACAACAAGTCCGATCCACAGCATCGCGGAGCCATTGATCAGCAGTCCGGCCAACGAAGGCCAGCGCGCACCGTACCGATCGGTGAGCCGCCCGGCAAAAGTCGATGTCACGAGTGACGGCGCCACTCCAACGAGCAAGGCACTTCCTGCAACGATCGGACTCTTGTGCACGACATCTTGCAAAAAGAGTGCAACGAACACGATGACGGTGATCTTGTTGAACTGCAGTATGAATGCGACGAGGTTGCTGCCGGTAAACGTTGCGTTTCGAAACAGACCAATATCGACCATCGGTTCAGTTGCACGCGACTCGATTCCCGTAAAAAGCATCAGAACGATTGCCCCGACCGCGAGAAGCGTAAGTGTTGACGGTGCACTCCATCCCCACTCGACGCCTTGCATCAACGCGGTTACCAGTGCGCTCAGTCCGACGACCAATGTCACCAGGCCCCGATAATCGATCGACTGAGTAGCCTGTTTCGGGACTGAATCTCGTTTCGGTTGCACCCAGGTCGCCAGAACCACCAAAGCGATCGCAGCTACAAAAGGCAAGTTGACCCAGAAGATCCAGCGCCACGACAGAACCTCTGTAAAAAAACCTCCGACTAACGGGCCTAGCGACATGAACACACCGGCAATCGTGGTATTGATCCCAAACGCCAGACCGCGTTGCTCCGGTGGAAACACGATGGTGATCATCGCGATCGAGGCCGGAAAGATGATTGCGGCACCGAGACCCTGGATGGCGCGTGCCGTGATCAGCGAGGCACTGTCCTGCGCGAAACCACAAGCGAGAGAAGCGAGACCGAATATCGCCAGGCCGAGAATACAGAAACCCCGGTGGCCAAAGATATCGCCAAAACGCCCGCCGGCCGCAACAAAACCTGTGAAAACCAGCATGTACGCGTTGATTACCCAGTGCGAAGCCACCTGTGACATACCGAGATCGTGTCGAATCGTCGGCAAGGCGACACCGACAACGGTCTCGTCGAGCATCGCCACTCCCAGCACGCCGCCCATCGCGGCCAGGATCCACCACTTGCGTTTCGATTCGTCGATGTGCATACGGGAATTACGTAGCAGCGCAGCTAGTGAGTCGGTCTTGCCAGAGGCTACATGACGTCGGTATCCGGAACTAGCACGGGTCGCTCGATCACGACATTGGCCGCGTGTGTCGTCCCGAGCGGAAGGCGAAGGATCGGACTCTACCTCCTGAGGATCAGTGGTAGGTCCGGCCACATATCCTGTGACCAGGCCTCCCGGCAGCCATCGAACCCGATTTCCAGCAAATGCTCCTGGTCAAGCACGACTTCAAGTTCAAGAACCGACGATTCGCGGTGCCCTGCCCTGGATGAGTGTTCGGCTCGCCCTCGATTAGTCCAACCGCAGTGAGGAGGCTGGCCTCCGGTGCGCCAACGCTACAAAGAACAAAGAAATGGTCGAGTTCGAACTCCATGACCGTGCCCTGTAGAGTCGATTGTGGGTTACGGGCTCGTGGCCAACGCAACACCGTTACGTCGTGGATCAGCGGCTGCTTCGAGCCCTCGCTCAGGAGTCAGCATCGCAGCACCGACGCCGCCAAAGAACATCGAATGTGCGGGAAATACACGGCCATGGATCCCGGACGGTCTGACTGGCAAGTCCTCTTCGTAGGCGACACGCGCTTCTGAATCCCCCAGCTCCACATGCGCACGCGGATGTGCGATTGCTTCCGCAAGGCTGAGCCCCGTGTCCATCAGATACAGAATGGTCTGCAGCATCGCAGTGACGATCCGATCTGCGCCAGGTGACCCGATCGCGAGCACACCGCCGTCATCGGTCAAAGCGATCACCGGCGTCATGTTTGAACGCAACGGTGCGCCTGGAGAAAGTCCACCCGGCCCGTCCGGATTGAGTTCCAGCTCGCCCAGCGTGTTGTTCATCCACAAACCCGTCCCGGCGGGACTGACACCGGAACCGTAACCGGAGGAAATCGTCACGGCGCAGGCGTTTCCCGCATCGTCGACCGCGGACGTGTGTGCGGTCGCCTGGGAAGTTCCCGCCAGGACGTGCGCCTGACCGAGCAGCGTTTTGATGGCCTCATCGAGATCGTCGCTTTTGTCCAGATGCTGCCTACGGTAATCCAGAACCCGGCACTGTGCGTCCAACAGTTGATCCAGAGTCGTTTCGGTCAAGCCGTCCGCGAAGTTGCCGTGCAACATCTGCAGCATTGCAGAAAGTGTCGCGCCACCGATCGACGGCGAAGAAGGCGCGTTGATCGTCCAGTCCCCCAATTGTGTGGCGATTGGTGCCACTTCGCGCACACAATAGCTTTGCAGATCTTCAAACCCCAGTAGACCACCGTTTGCGCGGATCTCTTGCCCGATGCGTTCCCCGAGCGGGCCACGGTAGAACGTGTCGGTACCGTCCCTGGCGATTTCCGCGAGCGTCTTCGCAAGCCCGAGGATTACGACGGTCGCACCCTCCTCTACAAAACGACCGTCGTCGTTATGAATCGCAACGCGCGTTTCCTCTTGCCACCCAAAAATGGTCTCGTGCGTGTGCCGCAGATATGTTGTAGAAGGTGCACGCAATACGAAACCGTCGCGCGCGCGGCACAATGCAGGCTCGCACAGCATTGACCATGGGAGAACCCCGTAATGTCGTGAAGCGTGTGCAAACGCAGCCAGCCCGCCGGGTGTCGCGATCGATCCGTAACCGACAAGAGTACGCACACCTCCGCCATAGTCTGTGTATACATCGATTAGGTGAGGATTCTCGCCAGATGCGCCAAGACCGGGGACGCGCACATTGCCGTCGATGATCACTGGTGTGCCACCCTCGCGGGAGAGCGCAATAAACGCACCACCCCCAAGTGAACTGACACCCGGCTCTGTCACCGCCGAAACCATCGTGGCGGCGATCGCCGCGTCGATTGCGTTGCCGCCGGCGGCGCTGATCTCCGTTGCAGCGTCAGCTGCCAGATCTGATGTGCTCGCGATCGCTAACCCAGACATTTACAAGACCAACGAAAAGGCCGTGGAACGCCCAAGGCGCACGAACCAATTCGGGTCGTACTCCATAAACACGTAATCTTCGAACAGCGAGCGGAAAAAAAGGTATTCGAGCACCTGAGCCAATCGAGAACACGGTTCGTGCCTGGGTATCGATTCAGAATAATGTCAATTGGTCCTTGTTTCCGCGCCTGAATAACTCGCAATTCAATCGTACCGCCTGCCGCCCGTTGACACGATTCTTACGGCACGCCAACTCAAAGCGTTTTTTCAACATGTTCGCGTACGCGCCTGCACCTGACATCCGCGACCCGAAATCGGAATCATAGGCCTTTCCATCTCTGCATTGCATGATGATCGACAAAACGTGTTTGGCTTTCAAAGGGTAGTGCGTTTCCAGCCACTCAATGAACAGAGTCTTTACTTCAAATGGCAGTCGCAAAAGAATATAGTCCGCGTGTCTGGCACCGGCGTCGGACGTGGCCTTGATAATCGATTCCATCTCATGATCGTTGATGCAAGGGATAACCGGTGCATATAGCGTTGTGACCGGTATGTCATTGCTGCTCAGTTTTTCAA
>JAZFZN010000367.1:0-3080 GCA_036475515.1 Gammaproteobacteria bacterium | reverse complement strand
ACGTGTTGCCTTGGTGCGTACATTTGATGGTCTGCGCGTTCGATACCTGATGTGCGGAGAACAGCAGGGCCAGTAGAGTCAGTGCCATTGGCAGTTTCATGTCATCTCTTCTCTTCTCTGGTATACGGATGGTTGCAGTGCCATGCAGATGTGTCCGTGACTGGTGTCTCGGTGTGGACAACCCGAAGGGAAACTTTGGGGAAGACCTGAGCCAAGCCGAGGGATAATCATCGGTCCTTCAAGAGGCCGGCCCTGTCGAAGCAGGTCACAACGGCTGGTTCAGGTTGGAGAATCCGTCTATGGCACGACGGAAAACCGGTTAGCGGCGAGAGTAGCCTCGCGCTTGCTTGGCGAGCATCGCACGCCGTAGCCTCAGGGTAACTCAAGGTCTACATTGGGCAGACCGAGGTAGAACTCCGCGACGAACTCCGTCTGATGTCGGGGGACGAACGCGAGGCTATACTCGATGATCTATCCGAGGTCTACGATGAGTCGGCTCGGGTGGAGCTTGAAGAGCTGTTGAGGTAAACGGGTAGAGACGTCCCGGGTCGAAGTTGCCCCGGGCTACCTGATTTCCGGCCTGTGTCGAGCCTTCAACATGGCGTCAGCGAGTTCATAGGCGTATTTTGCCAAGTTTTCTTGAACCCCCGGCTCTTTAACTTTGACTGCGGGCCGCATCACCAAGCCGGCAATAGCGGCGGCGGCTAACAAGTCTCTGATTGGTATTGGTTTGTCCATAATAGGCTTACTCTGATGGTGTCGTCGTTCATCGGCCTACTATATCAATTTTTTTTAAGCAACCGGTCTACCGCGAAGCGGCAGATCGCATCGAACGGTTGGACCTGTACATTCGCGTCACCTTCGCCGCTCTCGTCTGCAAGAGTTCGTAGGTACGTCTGTCTGGGCCGCCCGGCTTTAGACCGGGTACCAGCCATTCGTCCTCTGCTTGTTCGACCAAGCGAGTCACGAGGGGAACGAGGTTCCTGTGCAATGGCAATTGTCCATGGGCGTGGATGTTCTTCCCGCCGCTCACGACGAGGAAGTTGTCATCGAGGGTAGGAAATTGGAGAACTAATTCTTCCGACGCACCCGGACGACGTTTTGTATCTGTGAAATGCGTTGCAGAATGCGGCTGAGTTCAGACAGACCGACGACCTCGACCGTCAGGTCGATATCGGCGCTGTTTGTCGACCGATCGGTCGTTGTCGTCAGCCCGACAATATTGACCTTCTCTGTTGCGAGCAGTGTTGTGATGTCCTTGACGAGATAGCGCCGGTCGTAGGCCTCGATGTGGATATCGACAGGAAAAGTCGCAGTCGAATCGCGACGCCAGTCCACCGCGATGATCCGTTCCGGAGACTTCTTTTCGAGACGCAGCAGGTTGCCACAATCATTGCGGTGGATCGTCACACCACGCCCTCGTGTGATGAAGCCACTGATGGGATCTGGTGGCACTGGTTTGCAGCAACCTGCGAAGGCGGTCAACAGGTCACCGACACCCTCGATTTCAACGGAACTGGTCGAGTCGCCTTTCTTGCGTCTGGTTCGGCGGCGGAATTCGACCGGGGGTTCCGGTACCGGTGTATGGCGAGCCTGGATCGAAGCAGCGATCTCTGCGAGCGACAGGTCACCGGATCCAGCGGCAATGTACAACTCGGTGGGGCTTTCGAATCGCAAGTCTTTCGCGAGCTGGTTGACACTCGATTGCGGAACAACCCCGAGCCGTTCGAGTTCCTTGTCCACGACGACGTGCCCCTGCTCGAGTGCATGGTCGCGGTCCTGCCGTCTGAGCCATTGGCGCACTTTCGAACGCGCACGATTGGACACCAGGTAGCCAAGCTGCGGCATCAGCCAGTCACGACTCGGTGTCGAATTGCGTTGTGTGATGACCTCCACCTGGTCACCGTGAGCCAGTTTGTGGGTCAGTGGCACCATCCGCCCGTTGACGCGCGCTCCCCGGCAACGATGGCCGAGGTCCGTGTGGATGTGATAGGCGAAGTCGAGCGGTGTCGCCCCGATCGGCAGCTCCATGATGTCGCCTTGTGGCGTGAACACATAGATCCGTTCTTCGAATACTTCGGCGCGAAACCTCTCGATGAAGTCGTCGTTTGCGGTGGTTCCGGGTTCGATCAGCTGACGCAGCCAGTTGATCTTCTTCAAGTAGGCCTTCGAAGCCTTGCGGCCTTCTTTGTATGTCCAGTGTGCGGCGACACCGAGTTCCGCGTGTCGATGCATTTCATCCGTCCGCACCTGGATTTCGAGCGTCTTGCCTTCCGGTCCGATGACGGCGGTATGCAGGGATCGGTAGAAGTTTTCTTTCGGAGTCGCGATGTAGTCGTCGAATTCACCCGGGATAGGCGGCCATTCGCCATGCACGATGCCGAGTACCGCGTAGCAATCGGCGACCGATTCCGTCATCACCCGGATTGCCCGGACATCGAACACGTGCTCAAAGGCCACGTCCTTGGTCTTCATCTTCCGCCAGATCGAGTAGATGTGTTTGGGACGCCCCTGAATCTCTGCGGCGATACCCGCGTCCTCGAGCTTCCGCCCCAGTAGTCCCGACATGTTCTCGATGTATGCCTCGCGGTCGCTGCGGCGTTCGTTCAGCCAGCTTGCGATCTGTTGGTAGGTATCGGGTTCCAGGAACCGGAACGCGAGGTCTTCCAACTCCCACTTCAGGCGCCAGATTCCAAGACGGCTCGCGAGTGGCGCGTAGATCTCGCGTGCTTCCAAGGCTGCTCGCCGGCGTTCTTCCGCGTTGCCACGCTTCAGTCCCCTAAGGCGATCCAGGTGGTCCGCCAGCTTGATCAGGACGACCCGGATGTCCGCGACGACTGCGAGCAGCATTTTGCGCAGTGCTTCTGAACGCGCACCGGAAAGCCCGGTCGCCGGATCCCAGCCTGCCGGAACCCCGAAGTCGGCGAGTTCGTGCAGTGCCGAGAGCAGCCGCGCAATTCCGGTGTCGAATCGTTTGCGTACCTCGGTCGCATCGATCAGACCGGCTTCAAAAAACGGGAACACGGCCGCCGCCCGCACTGTCACTGCGTCGGCGCCGATCTCTGCCAGTATGGTGCTGA
>JAZFZN010000366.1:0-8843 GCA_036475515.1 Gammaproteobacteria bacterium | reverse complement strand
GGCCCACGGGTCCTTCCAACGTCAGTTCCGGAAGCAGCGTGACACCGGCACCGGCCGCCACCATCTGGCGCAGTGTTTCGAGACTGGTCGCCCGGAATTCATCTCTTACGATCACTCCTGCGTGGGTACACACGTCCAGGGCCTGGTCCCTGAGGCAGTGGCCGTCTTCGAGCAATAAAAGACTGTCGTCAGCAAGGTCGCTGACTCGCAACCGCTTACGCGCGGTCAACGGATGCCCGTGTGGCAATGCGGCCATGAACGGGTCTTCGAACAACGAGCGTTTCTCGAAGCGTTCGTTGCCGATCGGCAACGCCAGCACCGCCACATCGATCTCACCGGCATCGAGTTGTTCGATCAGCCGTTCGGTCTTGTTCTCGACCAGACGCAACTCGAGTTGCGGAAATGCTTTACGGATGGCCGGGACGATTTTCGGCAACAGATATGGGCCGATGGTCGGGATCAGACCGATTCGCAACTGACCGGCCATCGGATCCTGTCGTGAGCGCGCCAGCGTCACGATCTGATCGGTGTCGTCGAGTACCTTCCGCGCGCGTTCCACGACCTCTTTGCCGAGGTCGGTCAGCAGGACATTGCGATGGCGTCGCTCGATCAGCCTGCCACCGAGTTGTTCCTGGAGTTTTTTCAGCTGTGTCGACAAGGTCGGCTGGCTCACGAAACAGCGTTCCGCGGCGCGTCCGAAATGGCGCGTATCGGCCAGCGCGACGAGGTAACGGAGGTCTTTCAGGTTCAGCACGGCTGCTCAATCATAGACTATATCTATCGTTTTTATAGAAATAATCGATTGGATAAATCAAGTCGAATCGACAAACATAGGCCCCGAAACCCGCGCTTGCGGCACTACTCGAGGAGAGATACAGATGCTAGGTGTAGGCAGTCGTTTTCCCGCTTTCTCGCTGACCGGCGTGGTCAGCAACGATATCGGCAGTGCGTTCGAGACCTTTGACCAGGACAGTTTTTCCGGCAAATGGAAGGTCGTTTTCTTCTGGCCGAAAGATTTCACATTCGTATGCCCGACCGAAATCGCAGCATTCGGCAAGCTGAACGGCGAGTTCGCAGATCGCGATGCGCAGGTGCTTGGTGCCAGTACCGATTCCGAATTCGTGCACCTGGCCTGGCGCCAGCAAAAGGAAGAACTGAACGATCTTCCGTTTCCGATGCTCGCAGACGTCAAGCGTGAACTGAGCGGCGCGCTGGGAATCATCGACGAATCAGAAGGCGTAGCGCAACGCGCTGCCTATATCGTCGATCCGCAAGGCATCATCCGTTTCGTGTACGTCACCGATCTGGATGTCGGCCGCAGCCCGGAAGAAGTCCTGCGGGTCCTCGATGCGTTGCAGACCGGCGAGCTCTGCCCCTGCAACTGGCAGGCCGGCGAAGACACGCTGAAGGTGGCCTGAGTATGAGTATTGACCACATCAAGGCGCGTATTCCGGAATACGCAAAGGATCTGCGCTTGAACTTCGGCAGTGTATTGACGACGCAAGGCGCACCGGGTCTGTCTCAGGATCAGATCTGGGGAGTGGCGCTCGCCTCCGCACTCGCCTCTCGTAACGAGAGCTTCGCCGCCGATCTGGGAGAGCTTCTCACAGAGTACGCCGATGTTTCTGTCATCCGGGCTGCGAAAACTGCGGCGGCCGTCATGGGCATGAACAACATCTACTACCGTTTCGTGCACCTGTCGGGCGACGAGACTTATGCCGGGATGCCGGCTCGTCTGCGTATGAATGCGATTGCAAGCCCGGGTGTCCCGAAGATTGACTTTGAGTTGTTTTCGATCGCCGTCTCCGCCGTCAACGGTTGCGGCAAATGCATCGAAGCACACGAGAAGGCCCTGCGCCGTGAAGGCGTGAGCCCCGAATCCATTCACAGTGCAGTTCGCATCGCCGCGGTGATCCACGCCATCGCAGCAACGGGCCTGGAAAACGCCGAAGCCGCCTGACTCAGACGGACCCGGTGCGGCGGTACCGAGTCCGACAGGGCTTGCGCGTGCGCGGCTATACTTGGCGCATGCAACGCATGAAGCGTTTGTCCGCGGGAGTCATCATCGTACGCGATACCAGGGAGGGTCGCCGGTTTCTGCTGTTGCGGGCATTCGACCACTGGGATTTTCCAAAAGGTCTTGTCGAGAACGGTGAAACCCCGTTCGAAGCGGCTGTGCGCGAGGTTTGTGAGGAGACGACACTCGACGACCTCGAGTTTGTCTGGGGCGATCTATACACCGAAACCGGACCCTACAGCCGTGGCAAGGTCGCTCGTTACTACATTGCACGCACGGTCCGCGAAGACGTCGATCTGCCGGTCAACCCGGAGATCGGTCGCGCCGAGCACGCAGAATACCGCTGGGTCAGCATCGAGGATGCGTTGCAACTGGCGACACCGCGAGTCCGCAACGTAATCGAGTGGGCCGCGAACGTGCTCGGACCCGAGTAGGTCAGACGACGCGGTTTCGATCACCGCCACTCAAGAACGCTTCGATGTTGGCCGCCATTTCGTCGAGCGCAGCCTGTCGTGCTTCGAGTGCGGCCCAGGCGATGTGTGGGGTAACGATCAGATTCGGAACATCCGATTCGAGTAGCGGATTTCCGGATACCGGTGGTTCTTCGGACAACACATCGATACCGGCAGCCCCGATGCTGCGGTTTCTCAATGCAGCAACCAGCGCGGTCTCGTCGACGATTGCGCCCCGTGCGGTGTTGATCAGTATCGAGGTCGGCTTCATCGCAGCAAATTCGTCGGCGCCGATGAGCCCTGTGGTTGCTTCGGTCAGCGGACAATGCAGACTGAGCACATCGACTTCCGGCAACAGCTCTTGTAGCGGGACCCGCCCCGCCTGCCGTTCGGTGCCCGGCCGGTTTGCGACACGCACGTCCATTCCAAAAGCCTCACCCAGGCGTGCAACCGCGCGGCCTATTTCCCCGTAGCCAACGATTCCCAGTACCTGTCCCCTGACTTCGGCGATTGAATAATCGAGCAGACAAAACTGCGGAGCATCCCTCCAGACCCCGTCGCGCAACAGCTCCTGGTAGCCAAACAGGGACTGGTTCAACGCGAGCATCAATGCAAACACGTGTTGGACAACCGAATCGGAGCAATAGCCACGAATGTTGCAGACCGCAATACCACGTTCGTGGGCGGCGTTCAGATCCACGTTGTTCGTACCGGTGGCGGCAAGACAGATCAGACGCATCTGTCCTGCTGCGTCCATCTCTTCAGCGCTAATCCCGATCTTGTTGGTCAGCACGATCTCCATGCCATACAGACGTTCCCGCAACACGTCCGATGGCGTGACGTCGTGATAGACGATGCCGGGCAGCGCATGCTCGAGACGACCGGTGTCGAGGTCACCGGTACTCACTGTCCGGAAATCGAGGAAAACACCGCTTGTGTTCGGCATACGAGTCTTCAAAACGGAGATGAGCAACGCGCCAAAGATACCCCAGAACCGGTCCGGTCGCGTGCCGGGCGAGAACCGACGCTATACTCCGCGCTGAGTGTTCACAGGAGTCCGCGATGCGCACATTGATTTTCTTCCCACTGTCTTTTGCCATTGCGACCGGCGCTTTTGCGGACATCGCCGTCACCATCGAAGAAGTGTTGCCGCAGATTGTCGACATCAGGCACACGATCCATGCAAATCCGGAACTGTCGAACCGTGAATTTGAAACTTCGAAGTTGGTTGCAGAACACCTGCGAGAGCTCGGCATCGAAGTCGAAACCGGTATCGCACACACCGGTGTCATCGGAATACTCAAAGGAGGCAAACCCGGCCCACTCGTCGCGATCCGCGCCGACATGGACGCTTTACCGGTGACCGAAGACACGGGTCTGCCGTTCGCATCGACCATACGGTCCGAATACCTCGGCCAGGACGTGGGTGTCATGCACGCCTGCGGCCACGACATTCACACTTCCGTGCAACTCGGTGTCGCCAGCGCACTCGCGGCAAACCGGGACGACATCGCAGGCAGCGTGTTGTTTGTGTTTCAACCTGCCGAGGAAGGCGCACCACCGGGGGAACAAGGCGGTGCGAGTATGATGCTCGATGAAGGCCTGTTCGAAAAGTATCGGCCACAAGCCATCTTTGCGCTGCATTCGTTCCCCGACATGGGGGTCGGTGAAGTCGGCTACTCGGTCGGACCCGCATTCGCCTCATCGGACACGATCGAGATCAAACTGAAAGGCAAACAGGCGCACGGTGCGTGGCCACACCTGTCGGTCGATCCGATCGTAATGGCCTCGCAAGTCGTACTCGCATTCCAGACCATCCGTTCGCGTACCATGAATCCCCTTGACCCGGGTGTCGTGACCATCGGCATGATCAACGGCGGCGAACGCCACAACATCATACCGAGCGAGGTGACGATGCGTGGCACGGTACGTACTTACGACCCGGCGAACCAGGACATCATCGAAGCACGCATGAAGGCAATCCTCGACGGTGTCACACAAGCGGCCGGTGGTTCCCATGAATTCGTCTACGATCGCGGCAACCCGGTGACCTACAACAACGTCGCACTCGCTGAGTGGGGCGGAGAAGTACTGGTCAGCGAACTCGGTGTCGACAATGTATCGCAAATCCCGCCGGTAATGGGTGCTGAAGATTTTGCGTTCTTCGCACGCGAAGTACCGGGATTCTATTTCCGTCTCGGCGTGGAGAAATCCGGCACTGAATCCGGTGGACTACATACACCGACCTTGCGCGCCGACGATGGCTCGATCGAAATCGGAATCCGCGCGATGGCGCGGCTGGTGATCGAGTATCTGAATCAACAACCGCAGACCTGATCATTGATCGATGCTGCGCGACGCACGACCTGATGACCTGACTCGCATTCTCGAGCTCAATGAAGCAGCGGTGCCCACGGTCAATTCGGTGCCGCTGTCCAGGATGGCGTGGTTTCTCGATGTTGCACCATATTTCCGAGTCGCCGAAGTCGACAACGACATCGCGGGTTTTCTGATCGGACTGGTGCCAGGAATCGATTACGTCAGTATGTATTACCGCTGGTTCTGCGATCGTTATGAGCACTTCGCTTACATCGACCGCGTCGTGGTCGCCGAACGAAACCGGGGGCAACGTATCGGCTGGCAGTTCTACACAGACTTCCTTCGATTCGCTAAAGAGAACAGGGCGCCTTGTCTGGTTTGCGAGGTCAACATCGAACCCCCAAATCCTGGTTCGATGGCGTTTCACAAAGCCTTTGGATTCGAACAGATCGGTACAATGAGCAATGAGGATGGTTCGAAAGTCGTCGCGACGATGAACCGCGACGTCTAGAGCACCATGCTGCTCTGGCACCGCTCGCAACGGGGTCGGAGCCGGGTCAGACCCCGCTATGGCACTGCTCTGGCACCACTCGCAACGGGGTCGCAGCCGGGTCAGACCCCGACTCAAACGAGGATTTTCGCACCAGCTCTTTCGTATTCTTCCCGTGCCGCCGCTTCCGACTCCGGTACCTTGCGGCCACGTTCTACGGCGGGACGCGCTCCGACTGCCTCCAGCCAGCGCCGCAGGTGCTCCAGACCTTCGACGGCCACACCAGCCCATTCGTAACGGGACACCCACGGCCAGGTGGCGATGTCGGCGATCGAATAGTTGCCGGCGAGGTAGTCGACATCCGCAAGGCGTGTGTCGAGTACTTCGTACAGACGTCGGACCTCACGCTGGTAACGACCGATCGCGTAGTCGATCTTTTCTGGCGCATAGCGATAGAACACATGGGCCTGTCCCTGCATCGGTCCGACACCACCCATCTGGAACAGCAACCACTGCATCACTGTCGATCGACCTTTGACATCCGAAGGCATGAACATGCCGGTTTTTTCGGCAAGGTAAACGAGGATTGCACCCGACTCGAATACCACGAAATCGTCGGCGTCGCGATCGACGATCGTCGGAATGCGTCCGTTCGGGTTGATCTTCAGGTAGTCGGGTTGCTTCTGATCTTTGCGATCCAGGCGCAGTGCGTGCACGTTGTAGGGCAATTCCATTTCCTCGAGTGCGATCGAGACCTTGCGTCCGTTGGGTGTCGCCGCCGTGTACAGTTCAATCATGTCTGTGGTACCGGTTCGGCCAGCAGTTCGTCGACGAAATCGCTGATCTCTGAAGTCAGGCGTTCGTAGTACTCGCCGGTACCGGGGCCGGCGAACCCGGTGTGAATCCTGCGCACCGATCCATCGCGACCGATGAAAATGGTCGTCGGGAATGCAAGTAGGTGATCGAGCGTCGGCAACCGCGACGCTGCATCGTCTTTGTCCGAGGTTCCCGCAATCAGCGTTTCATATTCAATACCGAATTTCTCTCGAAAACGTCTCGTTTGTTCTGCCGCACGCTCGAAGCCGCCGAAATGTTCGAACATCAGTGCCACGACTTCGAGACCGTCGTCACGCTTGTCCAGGTAGAACGGCGCCATGAACCTGGCTTCGTCATGGCAGTTCGGACACCAGCTCCCTGCCAGCGTAACGACGACTACCTTCCCGCGAAACCGCTCGTCGCTAAGGGAAACCGTGTCGCCGTCGGGATCGGGAAAACTGAAATCGAAACGTTCCACACCCGGTTTCAGGTGCGTCATCGTGTTTGCATCAGGCAAAGCGGCGTCCGGATCGGCGTGTGCCGTCCAGTCTTCATGCCACTGGGTTCCGGACCAGAAATCACCCTGTAGCGTGCCGACGTCTGTGCGTTCCGCGACGAACAGGAATGCGTGGGCGCCATCGAATGTCGACAGATAGAGTTTTTCACCGCTGACCTCACCGGCCAGATAACGATGATCGCCGGCGGTTTTCAGAAAAGTGCCCTGTATCAGCTGGCCGATCTGGCGAAACTCACCGACCGCCGCCGATTCAGTGCCATCGTCCTCGGTGAATACGACCGACCAGCGTCCTGAGACATCGAAGCCGGGTCCACCTTCCGGTGAACCAAACCGACGGTGTTCGCCGTGCGTGCCGTGCAACGGCATGCGTTGCTCGACACCATCGCGTTTGACGAGAATGAGCGTCCCGGTCAGTTCGCCGTTCCCATACTGCATTTCGAGACGGTTGTTGAAAGCCGGAAACAACAACGTCAGGTTGCTGCCGTCTTCGATGACACGCGGGACCTCGACCTGCTCGTCCCCGTTGACCACGACCGCCGACAGGCCTCCTTCGTCACGTGTCAACTGCAACGTAAACGGCAGCTGCCCCCCGGGCAGTTCTGCGGTCACACGCCACGGTCCATCCGGGACCTCATCGCGATCCGCACAACCCGCCAGCACCGTAGCGGCCACACAGATGCTCAGCCGGATTGCCCCTCTCATCGCAGCCTCCAAGGGTTTCGGTTCAGCATAGCCCAGCCGAGCCAATAGCGGCCGGGCGATTTGTCTTTATAATCCGCAGCATGTTGTTGAGACACCGATTGTCGATTTTGTTCGTCGCGGTCTTGCTCGCCGGCCCCGCGCTGGCCCAGACCCGCTATATCACCGATCGCTACGAGATCACTTTGCGTACGGGCCAGGGCACGTCGTATCAGATTATCCGCATGTTGCCCAGTGGCACCCGCGTCGAGGTGCTCAACGACGACCCCGAATCCGGGTGGTCACAGGTGCGGCTGCCCAACGGTACAGAAGGCTACGTGCTGACACGCATGCTGATGACCGAACCGGCAGCACGTGACCAACTCGCAGCGACGCGCCGGCAAATGCAGGATCTGCGGTCGATGGCGAATCAGGCTTCGGCCGAACTCGAACAACGGACCGCGGAACGCGACGATCTCGCCGAACAACTGGCGGCTGTCGGCGCCGAACGCGACCGGCTCGCCACCGAGCTCGACGAAGTGCGCCGCGTTTCGGCAAACGCACTGGCCTTGAACAACCAGAACCAGCAGTTGCAGGAACGCCTCACCGCCGCGCGCGAAAGCGCGACGGCGCTTGAGATCGAGAACGAGGCGCTGGCCCGAAATAAAAACCAACGCTGGTTTCTGATCGGTGCTGGCGTCCTCGGCGGCGGAATACTCTTCGGACTGATAGCACCGCGACTCCGCCGCCGCAAACGCTCCCAGTGGAGTTTCTGATCGGTGGTACCAGTCACCTGCGTCCGCGTTGCAACACTGACTTGTCGAAATCGCGGTCGGAGAGCGCAACCTTGAACTCGTAATCCGCGTACGAGAGGTCCGTTTCCTTGCCTGTCTGGTGGTTCACCATCAGCAGCATATGCACCCTCCAGTACTTGTCTTCGTATAGGTGGTAGTCCTCGAGCCGCAGGGTCTTCAGCAAGTCGCCTCGGCGATCGTAGAACTCAATGCGGCGAAACTGAAACGTATCCAGATCGATCCATCCGATCTGCTTTGTATATCCCGAATTCTCGTAGCGCGGATACTGCTCGATTACGTCGCAGACCCGATCGCCACATGGTTCTGTACGCAGATATTTGTAGTCGTACTTGTTGAGTTCGAGCGCGGTGAAGTCCTCGAATGCAAACTCACTGCCTACGAACGGACCGGACTTGTTTGCCGATGAGATTCTCTTTACCCGCTTCAGTGTACTGACAAGTTAACGGCGGCTGAACGACAATCGCAGGATGAAAAGATTCGAATCGCTGTACAAACGCCACCGATTTCCTCCGGAGATCATTCAACACGCGGTTTGGCTCTACTATCGGATTCGTCTGTGGTGCATCAAGTTTGGATCCAAATTCGCCAAACGGCTAAGGCGTCGGCACCAGGGCTATGGTGATACCTTTTTCATTGATGAAGTCTTTGTGAAGATCCGGGGCAAGCAACGCTATCTTTGGCGTGCGGTCGATCAGGATGGTGAAGTGGTTGATGTTTTTCTGCAGGCGCGTAGAGACGG
>JAZFZN010000365.1:0-6632 GCA_036475515.1 Gammaproteobacteria bacterium | reverse complement strand
CATGTGTTGTCTTGGCAGGGACGACATGAGGAGGCACTGGGGTGGGCCAGACAGGCAGTCGAGGCTGATCCCTTGTCGAACCTAATGAAGGGCAATCTAGGCTACATTCTCATGGACGCTGGCGAATTCGACCGTGCGATCGCGATCGACGATGAACTGCTCGAGCGAGAACCGAACTCCAGTCGGATGCGCAATCTGTGGTTGACCTATCTACGTGCCGGCCGGCCAGAAGAAGCCGCAAATGCTCTGGAGCGATGGGCTTCCGCCACAGACCGTGATCCTGAGGCAGCGGAGGAAGTCGGCGGACTGTTCATACAATACAAAGACACCGGCGAACCGGCTTTCCTTTCTTCTGATCTGGTAGCGCGACTTGAAATAGGATCGGAAGATCTTGCACAGGTATACGCATTCATCGGAGACCGCGAGAGTACGCTCGCAGCGCTGGAGAGCGCGTACCGGGAACGCTCAGGTTCGCGTAGCGTCTTGAGTATGAAGGTGAATCCAGGCTATGACTTTGTACGTGACAATCCACGGTTTGTGGAGCTGATGCGGCTGGTCCGTTTGCAGGAATAAGTTCAGGATCACAATGTCATTTTTATCCGAACTGATGCGTCGCAACGTCTTCCGCGTGGCGGCGGCTTACATCATCGTCGCCTGGCTGATCCTGCAGATCGCGGTGCACTGGTATTGGCGCTGGGTGTTTCGGTTTATCTGAACATCACAGGCGAAGATGCCCCGGCGCCTGCCACGACCGCGTCGTCAGACCTCCCCGGTGTGGCCGTGTTGCCGCTGGACAATCGCAGTGCCCGAGTGTGAAGACGCGTTTTTTGCCGAGGGCATCCACGACGACATCCTGATGCACCTTGCAAAAATCAGTTCTCTGAAAGCGCTGATTTCAGCCCGGCACAACCAGTCGATACAGATTGGCGCCGGACAACACGATGATGACGAGCCAGGTGAAGGTCGTACCCCAAACTCGTCCGAACGAAATACCCGGCTTGTGTGAAAGACCCCAGGAATGTAATGCCCGTGCAACAAGTAAGGTAAAACCCGCGCCATGCAGAATCTCGCGCGAACCGCCATTGAGTTCGTACAGCACCATCAGGAACAACGCGAACGGCACATACTCGACAAAGTTGGCCTGCACACGACAAACCTGTGCGAGCTGTTCATTGCCGCCAAAGCCGACGCCCACCTTCACGCCCCGGCGTGCCAGAACCACACGCCACGACAGAGCAATCAGAGCGATCCCGAAAATCGCGGCGTAGAACGCCGTGACGGGAACGTTCATCGGTCGTTATCCACAATGAGGCTCGACGTCAGCCAACCGACTATCGAAACGACGAGCCAGGCGAGAAACGCCGAACCCCACCCATCGATCGTGAAGCCCGGAACGAGCTTTGC
The DNA here is from genome assembly GCA_036475515.1 of Gammaproteobacteria bacterium. GTDB lineage: Bacteria > Pseudomonadota > Gammaproteobacteria > Steroidobacterales > JAZFZN01 > JAZFZN01. The sequence continues at coordinate 5,228 of JAZFZN010000365.1, read as the reverse complement.
GACCAGCGCAATAACCACCGCGTTGATGAACAACAGGAACAAGCCGAGGGTCAGAATGGTCAACGGCAACGTGAACAGGATCAGCAAAGGTCGAACGATTGCGTTCGCAACAGCGAGGATCAAACTAGCAATAAGGACTGTCGGTCCTGGTTCCAGGTGAACGCCGGAGATCAAATAAGCAGCTAACCAGATTCCGAGCGCGTTGATCAGTACACGAATGAGTATCCCTCGCATGAGTTCCCCTAGCTTTGTATTTTCTTGACGAGTTTGCGTACCACAGAGCGCGGCGAGATACGCAAGGCTTGCACTCCGATTTTGTTCTTCCAGCCCGGAACGGCAACCACTTTGCCGTCCATCAAGCCCTTGTAGCCGGCTTTTGCGACCGGTTCGACCCTGGAGCGCGCAAAACGAAACAGCAGTGTATTCTCAATCCCGGCACCGGTGACGAACTCCGTCGACGTCGGCCCCGGGCACAGACAACAGACATTCACACCGGTGTCGGCGAGTTCTTCGGCGATGCCCTCGGTCAACGACAACACAAAAGCTTTGGTCGCGTAGTACACCGACATATTGGGTCCCGGCTGAAAAGCCGCCGTCGATGCGACGTTCATGACACCACCGCTGTCGCGTTCGATCATCGCCGGCAGAAACGCCCGAGTCAGATGGGTCAACGTCGTTAGGTTCACCTGAATCATATCCAGTTGCCGATCCACAGGAAGTTCTGCGAAATCTCCGGCGAGACCGAAGCCTGCATTGTTGATCAGGTAATCGACCTGCATCTCACCGAGTTCGCGCACGATGTGTTGTGGTACGGTTCGGTCCGAGAGGTCGACGGGCAGAACATAGACGGCGATGTCGTGTCTGTCGTTCAGGTAACTCGCCAGCGCCAGCAACCGGTCTTCGCGTCGGGCAACGACGATCAGGTCGTGGCCGTCGGCGGCAAACAGCCGCGCGAGCTCCAGACCGATCCCTGAAGACGCGCCCGTAATTAATGCCGTCGCCACGTCATGTCACTCCCAAGTGTCCCAGACCAATAGTAGCCGCGGCCGAACGCTCGCACTACATCGGCGCTGTCACACACGGATCCGGGCCCAGTCCCGTTGCTCCCAAAGCTTCCGAAACAGTCCGGCCTGCAATGTCCGGTAGGTCCCCTGCAGAATCCAGATACCCAGCAATCCGAACCCGAGTGCCGGACCAACCAGATAAGCGATCGGCAAAAACACGATCCACTGTGCGGAAACCGCGACCAGCATGACGCGTTTCGAGTCGCCGGCACCGAGCAACGCGTGCATCAACACCAGACCGACGGCCTCGATCGCCATCGTCAGACCGACCAGCCGTATCGGCCAACGCGCCAGGTCCATGGTCTCGGGATCGTGAATGAATGCGGACAGCATCAGGTCCGGGACCAACCACATCGGCACACCGAGCAGACCGAGGACCACGACGGCGAACTTCGCGACGTCCCAGCCCCAACGGTATGCGTCGTCGGGATCACCACGTCCGAGCGCCTGTCCGACCAGCGTGGCGGCGGCAAGTCCGAGACCGAGCCCGGGCAGGATCGCGACCAGTGTCACATTGATCAACACGGTCGCCGCTGCCAGTTGCTTCGTTCCCACCTGCCCGACGATCCAGAACAACACGGTAAAGCCCGCCGCAAAGAACAACTGTTGAATCCCATTCGGCAACGACAAGCGTACGACACTGGCGATCTCCTGCCGTCGTGGTTTTCGTTTCAGGAATCCATTGACGCTTGCGTGTCTGGACCCGAGCCAGAAATAGGTCGCGGAACCGATCACAGTCGATAACGCGGACGCGAGACCGGCTCCGGTCACGCCGAGTTCAGGGGCGCCAAGATTGCCGAAGATGAACACCCAGTTCAGGAAAATGTTCGAAGCGTGCATGACAATCAGGGTCGACATGTATAAGCGCGACATGTCGATTGCGTTCCAGTAGCCGCGGAACGAGAAGTTCATACCGACGAACACGGTCGCGAGGATACGAACCTGGAGGTATGGAACGCCCTGACGGATTACGTCGGGGTCGCCGTTCAGATACGGATAGAACAGCGGTACGAGTCCGTAGAGCAGCGCCGAAAACAACGGCCCGAATATCAATACGATCAGCAACGCAGCATTCAGGAAAACTGCCGTTTCGTTGAGACGACCTTCGCCCTTGCGCCGTGCTACCGTCGCCTGAACACCGGTCGAGAGACCGAGAATCAGCGCTTGCGACATGAACAACGCGAAACCGCCGAGTCCGACGGCTGCCAGGGCCGCGTTTCCGAGCACACCGACCATCGCCGTGTCGACGAGATTCAGCACGTTCTGGGAAACCATGCCACCGATGATCGGCAGCGCGAGGGCGAGGATGCGGGTGCGCCGATCCGGCGCGATCCAGTTCATTCAGCCCTTCAGTTCTTCGACGAAGTCGATGTAGGACTGCATCGCCTCATCGTTGCTGAGGCCTTTCAGTTTCGCCCATGCGTCGTACTTGGCGCGCCCGACAAAATCCAGCATCCCGGGCCGTCCCCCTGTGGCGTCCCCTTCGGTTGCCTGCTTGAATAACCCGTACAGCTTCAACAACGCCTGGTCGTCGGGTCGTTCCGGCAGGGTTTTTATTTCTTCTCCCGCTTGTTCGAAGCGGTCGACCCGTTCAGACATCGGTGTTCTCCGTTTCAGGTTCCGGGATGGGTTCGCCGGTACGACTGACGAGTTCGGCATACAACGACTGCAGTCGGCGCGTTGCAGGACCGGGTTCGTGTCCGATCACTCTCCCATCGACCTCGAGCACCGGGCACAGTTCCCCGACAGTACCGGTCGTGAATACTTCATCGGCAGTCTGGAATTCGCTGACGGTTACGTGTCGTTCCTCGACCTGGTAACCGGCCTCCCGTGCCAACCGAAGCACGTTTCTACGCGTAATCCCGGGCAGACAATGTTCGGCCGCCGGCGTGACCAGAACGCCATCACGAATCAGAAACAGGTTCGTCGCATTCGTTTCGGCAACGAAACCGTGAATATCCAACATGATCGCTTCGTCGACACCAGCGTTGTTCGCCTCGATCTTTGCGAGGATGTTGTTGATCAGATTGTTGTGGTGAATCTTCGAGTCGAGACACTGCGGTGGATTTCTGCGTATGCTCGATGTGATCAATCGCACACCACCCGATGGATAGATCGGCGCCTTCCATTCTGCGAGCACAATCAGCGTCGAGCCGTAGCGATTGACTCTCGGGTCCATGTTCGAAGTCGTCTTGCGTCCACGTGTCAGCGTCAGGCGCATGTGTGCGCCGTCCCGCATGCCGTTTGCGTTCAGGGTTGCGAAGATCGCGTTTTTGATTGATTGACGCGACGGCACTTCAGCGAACGCCATCGCTTTCGCCGACGCAAACAACCGGTCGAGGTGTTCGTCGAACGACATGATGCGTCCGTTGTAAACGCGCAGACCCTCCCAGACCGCATCGCCACCCTGTACAACGCTGTCAAACACCGAGACAGAGGCTTGTTCTCGTAGCACGAGTCCGTCGCCGACCCAGACCAGAATCTCGGCGTTGCGAGGATCGGGAAACTCATTCCTGTCGTTCATGCGTCCACTCGAATCGAAAATGGCACCAGTTGCCGGTAATAGGGTTCACTTTCCGCCAGCAAGGGTCGGAGTTCGTCTGGGAAAAGTCCTGTCTTCGGTTTGTATGGCATGAACCCCGTCGACTTGTGGACGTTCCTGTACCAGTACTTTGCCCAGATACCGTCTTCCGGCCTCGGACCCGCTGGCCAGGACAACATCGCCTCGTCGAACTCGATCCCGATGTGCTCACACAGTCGTCTGAGCACGAGCGACGGATTCTTCAAAAGCTCGGATGATTCGATGACCACCGGTTCCATACCACTCGTCAGCGTGTGTCCGAGGATTTCGGCCAATACCGCGTATCCGGTATCCCTGAATTTGGGTTCCTCCAGCACAGCCGCCAGCGACGGAAGCATGTCGCGCGGATTGCGTGTCAGGATCACATTGATGGTCTCGTCGAGGAACGAACGATCCACACCGTCCAGATGGTGTGCCATGTTCTTGAAAAACAACACCGGTCGTTCCGATGGACCAAGAATGATTTTGCGAATCACGCGATCGGCATCGCAATCCATCTCCGCCATGATTTCGTCGGCACCCGGATGTTCGGCGCCCGTTTCGCGAAGGTAGTGGCCATACAACGGTTCATCGACAACCTGCGTATCGGCACGTTGTGCAAACGAGTACATGATCGCCGTAGAGATGTTTCTCGGCCCCGACCATAGCGAAATGCGTTTCACGGAATCGGTCACTTCATTCACCGAAATACAATGCCCAGCGGATGTTCACCTGCACCCCCCGGGATGGTCGGTGCGGGGCGGTCATGTTCCTTGTTCTGATCGACCGCCGTCCCGCAAGTATAGAGGAACAGCGCCTCCCGGGAGAACGCGTACGCACCCGTTCTCCCGGAAACCGCACTATACTTGTGGTCAGGTCCTCGATACGAAACCCGTGATGACGACAGAATACGATACACGGAAGCCGATCCTGTTGAAGCTGTTCGGCCTGGCGTTGCTGATCGGTACGGTGTTGTCAGCCGGCGCCTATCTGTTTACAAGCGATACGATCGGCGTCGCCGTCATTGAGCGGGCCGTCATCGGTGCGACACGGTTCAACATGCAGAACATGGACCTTTTCGATCAGCCGTTGGCACCGAACCGGAGGGAGGTCCAAAAAGCCCTGGACGACTACAGCGCTCTGACCAGTGGCATCGATCACCGGCTTGGTCGATTTGTCGCGATCCGCATCTACAGCAACCAGGGCACCGAAATCGCCCGGCGCGCCGATGACCAGCACGAACACGCGGAAGCGATCGAAGAGATACTCGATGAAACACGCGGGTTGTCCGCCAATCCGGGCGACGCACTGCACGAAGTGGTCAAAATCGAGGGTGTCCCGTACATCGGTGTTTATATCCCGCTGGTGAATTCGAAAAACCGAGTCGTTGCGCAAACCGGTGCGATCTTTGAGTTGTCGGACGAATCCTTCGCGATGCTCAGGAAACGGGTCGCAAAAACGATCATCGCAGTGTTCATGATCGTGCTCGCAACCACGGCTGTGATCGCATTCGTCATCGTGCCACCGCACGACCGCAGTACGGCCGTCGATCCGAGCTAATCCGTCAAGCTACAACGCGTTGCATCCAGGCAAACAGTGGAGCC
>JAZFZN010000364.1:0-2397 GCA_036475515.1 Gammaproteobacteria bacterium | reverse complement strand
GGAGGGTTCGGTCGTCATGAGCTGGGTCGAACCGCTCGGCGACTCCGAACACGCGTTGAAGTTCGCGGTACTCGAGCAAACCGGATGGAGTGCACCGCGCGAAGTTGCCCGAGGTGGAAACTGGTTTGTGAACTGGGCGGATTTCCCGTCGGTCGTTCCGATCGACGAAAACCACTGGGCCGCGCATTGGTTGGTGAAGCGCGAGGGTGGCACCTATTCCTACGACGTGGCAATTGCCGTATCCGAAGACGCCGGCGAGTCCTGGAGTGAACCGGTGACACCTCATCTCGACGATACGCGCACCGAACATGGATTCGTTTCGCTGTTTCCGGACGGCGAGGGTTTCGCAGCGTTGTGGCTGGACGGACGCGAAATGAGTGAGGACCCTGCAGGCGGCGGGCACGCGAGCGATGGCGAAGGGGGCATGACCTTGCGTGCGGCCCGTATCGGATTCGACGCAACGCTCGGCGAGCAGTATCTGATCGACGACCTGGTTTGTGAATGTTGTCAGACCGATGCGGCGTTGACCCGAAATGGAATTGTCGCTGTGTATCGGGATCTCACAACGGAAGAACTGCGCGACGTCTCGGTTGCACGCTTTTCCGACGGACAATGGACACCGGAAGACAGCCCCGGTGCGGAAGGCTGGGAGATGTCGGCTTGTCCGGTCAACGGACCTGCTGTTGATGCCAGTGACGATCGCGTTGCGGCCGCCTGGTTTACCGGTGCCGATGGCGACAGACGTGTGCGTGTTTCACTGTCCGAGGATGCCGGAGCCAGTTTTTCCGACCCGGTCGACATAGACCATGACGCAATCGGCCGCGTCGACGTCGTGACGCTCGATGACGGTGGTGCGGTCGTCAGCTGGCTTGCGAACACAGACGACGGCGCCCAAATCCGTCTGCGCAAGGTGAACGCAGACGCGACCCTCGGAGCCGAATATGTCGTAACAGAGACCACATCGGCACGTTCCTCCGGGTTCCCGCAGATGTTGCGCAACGGGGATGATCTGGTGATCGCGTGGACGGACACTGGCGATCCGTCCCGGGTTCGAACCGCAGCAATAACCGGAGCGGCCGGTCTGACCCCCTCTAACTAGGCCAAAAAACCAACCATTCCCGCATTTTCTGCCCGGGCGTTCAAACCGTCCCCACCGCACTGCCATCCAAACTGCTAAACGCTGTTGGGGAAGCTGCGTGCGAAACGTTGCACCATTGAGATCGGCCGACGAGGGCTCGAAGTCACGTATGCGGGATACGTCGGCCCAGGATACCGTCGTCGATACGGCGACGCGGACCCGCGAAATCCGTCGTCGCAATATCACGTGGGCGGCTTTGGGTCTGATTCTGATCGGAGCGGCTGTGTTCGTCGCGTTGCAATGGTCCGCCGCTGAACGCTCGGTGCCGATCGAGCGCCTGCGCATTGCCGAAGTGACGCGTGGCGCGTTCATACGCGATATATCGGTGCGTGGCACTGTCGTCGCAGCGGTCAGTCCGACGATGTTTACACCGGCGGACGGCACCGTGACACTGCTCGTCAACGCCGGCGATGAAGTCGCAATCGATCAGATACTGGCGACCATGGACAGCCCGGAACTGACGAGTCGGCTCGAGCAAGAGCGTGCGACCCTGCAGAGTCTCGAGACCAATCTTTCCCGCCAGGGCATCGAGAAAAAGAAAGCCGATCTGGCTACACAGCAGACGGCGGACCTCGCCCGGGTCGAAGTCACCGCGGCGGAGCGGGAACTGAGACGTGCAGAAACTTCGCGGGAGCACGACGTCATCAGTGTGCGGGACTACGAGAAAGCGCGTGATGACCTCGAAAAAGCCGAACTCGAATACAAACACGCGGTACAGAACGCCCTTCTGAACAGTGAGAGCCTCGCGTTTGAGTTGCGCATGCTCGGACTCGAACGCGACCGGCAACAATTGCTGGTGACGGATCTCGAGCGACGCGTCGCCGGGCTCGAAGTGCGTTCGCCGGTTGACGGAATGGTCGGTACCTTAGCCGTCGAACAGAAGGCTGCTGTCTCCCGCAACACGCCTCTGATGACGGTCGTCGACCTTTCGGCTTTCGAAGTCGAGATCAGGGTTCCCGAAACCTATGCCGACGACCTGGCATTGGGTATGGCGGCGGATGTGAGCTTCGGGGCGAGACAATTTCCGGCCGTCATCAGCGCGATCTCTCCCGAAGTGCAGAACAACGAGGTCACCGGTCGGGTCCGGTTCGAGGGTGCCGCACCCGACGGTTTGCGCCAAAACCAGCGTGTTACTGCGCGGGTATTGCTCGAATCCAAACCCGACGCGATCAAAGTCCAGCGTGGCCCGTTTCTGGACAGCGGTGGTAGTCGTGTCGCGTATGTCGTCGAAGACCACATCGCCGTGCGTCGTCCGATTC
>JAZFZN010000363.1:0-22058 GCA_036475515.1 Gammaproteobacteria bacterium | reverse complement strand
CTCGCGACATCCGCTGCGTACGCAGACTCATGACGGGAACGCACCAAAAGCGTCTCGATTGTCGCAAACGCTATACCCACTAACGAGGATGAAAACCATGGGCAAGTTCCTGCTGTTGTTACCGGTTGCCGCACTGGCGGGTTGCCACGGAAGCATCAACTCGGACATCGAGGTCGGGCGGGGTGAGGAATGGTCGTCTGGTGCACGCAGCATCAACGGCAGCATCGTTGTCGGAGACGATGCCGGAGTTGGTGGGGGTTTGTATTCGATCAACGGCCGGATCGAGGTTGGGGAAAACGCAAACGTCGCAACGATTCGCACGATAAATGGCAGCGTCATCGTCGGTAACGGCAGCCGTACCGGTACGATCAATACCGTCAACGGGGACGTACGGTTTGGAGCGGAAGTCGTGGTCGACGGGGATGTCGAACTGGTCAATGGCGGAGTCGAGTGCGAGCGGGGGTGTCGTGTGTTTGGCGATGTCGGCAGCGTGAACGGTCAGATTCAACTCGCCGACGCCGACATCGGTGGGGACGTGATCATCTACAACGGTCGCATCGCCATCGACGACAGCACGGTTGCAGGTTCGGTACAGGTGAAAAAGCCCAACGGCAGCTTCGATAATCGACGCCTGCCGCGCGTTGTCATCGGACCAAACACCCGCGTGCGGGGCGAGATGCGGTTCGAGCGACCGGTGGAGCTCTTTTTACACGAAACGGCCGAAACCGGAGCAATCACAGGAGCCGATCCGGTGACCTTCTCCGGAGACCGACCCGACACTTGAGCGGCGTCTCTTCAGAAGCTAGAGAAAAAGATCCGGCGCCAGAGCCTGTTGCGGGTCGACCGCATAGGCATCGAAATCCGTCACGCCCTCAGCCTTGAGAATCTCTTCGTCGATGACGAACTGACCTGTGAATTCCTGCGCGTTCCTTGACAGGATCGCATGCGCGGCATCGGCCACGATTTCCGGCTTGCGGCAGTTCTTCGGATCGACGAACCCGCCGAGCATGGCCAAGGCAGCCGTTGCTATGACAGTTTTTGGCCATAAGGCATTTACGGCAATTCCGTCACGAGCGAATTCAGCCGCCATCCCCAGTACGCAGTAACTCATTCCGTACTTGGCGATCGAGTAGGCCAAATGGTCTTTGAACCATTTTGAGTCGAGACTCGGAGGTGGCGCGAGATTCAGAATGTGCGGGTTATCGGAGTTTTTCAGGTGAGGGACCGCCGTCTGCGAACACAGAAAGGTCCCGCGCACATTGACACTGGACATCAGGTCGAAGCGCTTCATCTGTGTGTCGAGCGTTCCCGACAAGTAGATGGCGCTGGCATTGTTGACCAGGATGTCGATACCGCCGAAATGCCGCGCTGCCTGCTCGAATGCTTCGTGCACGGCGGTCTCATCCCGTACATCCATCGCTATGGCCAACGCGCGGCCACCGGCTGCTTCGATTTCCTCGGCAGCGCTATGGATCGTACCGGGTAGCTTCGGATGACGATGCACTGTTTTTGCGGCGACCACGACGTTTGCGCCATCCCGTGCCGCACGCAACGCAATCGCATTACCGATGCCGCGGCTGGCGCCGGTAATGAACAGGGTTCTGTCTTTCAGCATGTTCGTTTCTAGGCCGGTTCTGCAACTTCGCTGCGCGCACCTGCGAGCTGGCGCAATACGTACTGAAGGATTCCGCCATGCCTGTAGTACTCGCGTTCCTTCGGCGTATCGATACGAACTTTTGCGTTGAACCGAATCGATTTCCCATCTTCAGTCGTAGCAACCACCTCGACGTTGTCGGCCTTGCCCGAGTCGAGCCCCAGTACGTCGTAGGTCTCATGCCCGGTGAGGCCGAGAGACTCAGCGTTCTGACCGTCGGCAAACTGCAACGGCAACACACCCATCCCGATGAGGTTGGATCTGTGGATGCGTTCGTAGCTGGCAGCAATGACCGCGCGCACACCGAGGAGCAGTGTTCCCTTTGCGGCCCAGTCGCGCGAGGACCCGCTTCCGTACTCGGTGCCGGCAATAACGATCAACGGTGTATTGTCCTCTTTGTATCGCATCGCAGCGTCGTAAATGCTCATTTGCTCGCCGCTCGGGATGTGTACGGTGTATCCACCTTCAACACCGGGTACGAGTCGATTACGCAGACGGATGTTTGCGAAGGTGCCGCGCGTCAGCACTTCGTGATTGCCACGTCTCGAGCCGTAGGAGTTGAAGAATTTCGGTTCGATGCTGTGCTCGATCAGATAACGCGCCGCGGGGCTGTCTGCCGCGATGCTCCCCGCGGGCGAGATGTGGTCGGTCGTGACCGAGTCGCCGAGCAGCGCGAGAACCCGTGCGCCGTGGACGTCGCCAACGGCTTCGGGATCAGCCGGCATGCCCTCAAAGTACGGCGGATTGCGAATATAGGTCGATTGTTCGTCCCAGGCGAACAGATCGCCGGTCGGTACTTCGAGCGTGTTCCAGTTTTCATCGCCAGCGAACACGCTGTCGTAGCTTGAAAGGAACATGTCTGAATTGATGTCGCTGATAATGACATCGTGGATTTCGTGTGCGTCCGGCCAGATGTCTTTGAGATAAACCGGGTTGCCGGCATCATCGGTTCCGATCGGATCGTTGAACAGATCGATGTCCATCGTACCGGCGAGCGCATAGGCAACGACCAGGGGTGGCGACGCCAGGAAGTTCATACGCACTTGCGGATGAATGCGGCCCTCAAAGTTGCGATTGCCCGACAAGACGCAGCAACCGACGATGTCATGCGCTGTGACGGCTTCTGAAATCTCGGGGCGCAATGGTCCTGAGTTGCCGATACAGGTCGTGCACCCGTAACCGACGGTGTAGAAGCCCAGTGCCTCGAGGCTGTCGAGCAAACCGGAACGCTCCAGATAGTCGGTGACGACTTTCGAACCCGGGGCGAGCGACGTCTTGACCCAGGGTTTCGAATTCAGACCTTTTGCGGCGGCATTGCGGGCCAGTAATCCGGCACCGACCATAACCACCGGGTTCGAAGTGTTCGTGCAACTCGTGATCGCGGCGATCAATACTGCACCGTCTTTCAGTTCGAAGGCCTCGCCATCGACCGAGACACGTGCCAAGCCGTGGGTAACCGTTTGGACATGGCCGACAGCCGTATCGCCACCTTCGTCTTCGAAACGCGTTTCGCCGCAAGACTTTTCTTCGCGTGCAGTGAGCAAGGGTTCGAGATGGGTGTGAAAGCTTTGTTTCGCCACGCGCAACGGAATCCGGTCCTGTGGTCGCCGTGGTCCGGCGAGACTCGGTTCTACGTCGGCCAGATCCAGTTCCAGCACGGCGGAGTACTCGGCCTCCGGGGCGCCGTCTTCGCGCCAGAGCCCCTGTTTCTTTGCATAGGCTTCAACCAGCGCAATACGTTCCTCGCTGCGTCCGGACAGTCTCATGTAACGCAGTGTTTCGCTATCGATCGGAAAGATCGCACAGGTCGAACCGAACTCCGGTGACATGTTTCCAAGTGTTGCGCGATCGGCGAGCGGCAGATGCGACAGCGCGTCACCGAAAAACTCGACGAACTTGCCGACAACACCTTTTGCGCGCAGCATTTCCGTGACGGTCAGGACCAGATCCGTCGCTGTTGAACCTTCCGAAAGACTACCTGTCAGGCGAAAACCGACCACCTGCGGGATCAGCATCGTAATCGGCTGACCCAGCATGGCGGCTTCGGCTTCAATGCCACCGACACCCCACCCGAGGACACCGAGTCCGTTGATCATTGTCGTGTGCGAATCCGTACCGACCAGCGTGTCCGGATAAGCCATGTGCCTTCCTGCGACCTCGCGGTCGAATACGACACGTGCGAGGTATTCGAGGTTGACCTGATGCACGATGCCGGTGTTCGGTGGTACCACACTGAAGTTGTCGAAAGCACTCTGTCCCCAACGCAGAAATGCATAACGTTCGCGGTTGCGTTCGAACTCGATTTCATTGTTGCGCGCGAGTGCCGCGGCGGATCCATAGGCGTCGACCTGAACCGAATGGTCAATGACGAGTTCGGCTGGAGATAACGGATTGATGTCCGATGCATCGCCACCGAGTTGCACCATTGCGTCACGCATCGCCGCGAGGTCGACCACTGACGGAACACCGGTGAAATCCTGCAAGATCACGCGGCTCGGCGTAAATGCGATTTCCTGTGTCGGAGCCGCCGTTGCATCCCAGCCGACCAATGCTTCGATGTCGTCGCGTGTAATGTTTTCCCCATCCTCGTGTCGCAACAGATTTTCAAGAAGGATTTTCAGGGAGTAGGGCAGTCGCGCCAGATCTGTGCCGAGCGCGCCGAGGTGGAAGATGTCATAGTTGGTCGAACCGACGGACAAAGTCGAACGGGTGTCAAAATTATTCTTCATGGGTCCTCCGCGGGACGGAAAGCGGGGAGAAAAAGAGCCGAAATTATAAGGCAATCCGGTGGACAGGCCCACCGCGGTGCGGTTCAGATCGTGGCAGCCTGTTTCGTGTATTCCATGACGGTATCGATCACGCTACCACCGAGGCAACGTTCGCCGTCGTAGAACACGACAAACTGGCCGGGCGTGACTGCACGTTGCGGGCTGTCGAAACGGACCCGGAATATTCCGTCAGCAAGCGCCTCAACGACGCAGGGTTTGTCGGCCTGCCGGTAGCGAGCCCGGGCGGTACAACGCAGAGGAAATGCCTCCGGTTCGTCTCCGATCCAGTGTACCTGGGCGGTGTTGAGGGCCTCGCTCATCAGGCGTGGGTGTTCGTGCCCCTGTCCGACGATCAGCACGTTGCGTTCGAGGTCTTTGGCGATCACGTACCAGGGTCGTTCATCACGATCGCTGTGGCCACCGATGCCGAGTCCCTGGCGCTGCCCAAGCGTGTAGTACATCAATCCACGGTGTTCGCCCAGTACCTGGCCGTCGTCGCTCTTGATCGGACCGGGCTGAGCCGGAAGGTAACGCGACAGGAATTCCCTGAATGGTCGTTCGCCGATGAAACAGATTCCGGTGCTGTCTCGTTTGTTGAAATTGACGAAGCCGGCTTCGCGGGCCAGTTTGCGAACTTCGGATTTTTCCAATTCGCCGATCGGAAAGAGAACGCGTTCGAACCGCCCGGATTCGACTGCATGCAGGAAATAAGTCTGATCTTTGTTCTCATCACGTGCGCGCAACAACCGCGCAGGCGCCGCAGAGCGATCTACCCGTGCATAGTGTCCGGTTGCGATCCACTCGGCGCCGAGGCGGCGTGCATGGTCGAAAAACACGCCAAACTTGATTTCCCGGTTGCACAGCACATCCGGGTTTGGCGTACGTCCGGCCTGATACTCAGCGAGGAAATGCGCAAACACCTGTTCGCGATATTCGTTCGCGAAATTCACGCGATGTAGTGGAATATCGAGTTCTTCGCAGACGCGTCGTGCGTCCTGAAAGTCTTCTGCGGCGGAACAATAGTCGTCTTCGTCTTCTTCCCAGTTGAACATGAACAGACCGTGCACGTCGTAACCACGTTGTTTCAGAAGCAACGCGGCGACGGATGAATCAACACCGCCGGAAAGACCGACGACAACCCGTTCACGGGAAGTTTCAGGCATCAACTGCTCTTTTCAGTTCAGAGCCTGGCAGCGCTGTTGTCAACATGCGTGGTGCCGTCGACGTACTGAACAATGTCCAGTGGATAACACGCCCCGGACAGGAAGTCCTCGATGCACTTGAGGACCATCGGACTGCGAAGAAGATCGCTATGTTCATCGAGTTCCTGCGGTGTCATCCAGAGTACACGGACGATGCCTTCGTCCAGTGGTAGATCCGGATCGTGCCTGAGGCAGTCGCCTGCGAATGCGACACGGACGAAATAGCGTTGCTTGTACGGGTGCTGCCACTGGTAAATGCCGACGATGCCTCGCGGAGCGAAGTGCCACCCGGTTTCTTCGAGGGTTTCACGTACGCAGGCTTCGACCAGAGACTCACCGGTCTCCAGGTGGCCGGCCGGCTGATTGAAAACGAGTGCTCCGGAGGTAACCTGTTCTTCGACGATCAGAAACCGGCCGTGCTGCCTGCAAACTGCGGCGACTGTGACATCGGGTCGGACTTCCATGCAGACATTATACGCAGGTGTCAGACCGGTCCCCACCCGTTGCCGGGTCCCGAGTTTGTGACCGCTGTCACGGACCCTCAGGCCCACAGTTCCTATCGTCTGTTCACCGCGGTTTTCCATAATGCAGCGGACGCTGCATGGACTTTTCGATGACTTTGGACGTGTGGGTGTGCCGACGTGCGGTCGGTGTCGTCTTGATGATGACATTGTCGGTCGTTGCGATCGCAGCGACTGCCCCGGTGTCGTCTGATCCGCTCGCACAGGCTGAACGTCTTTTGAACGAAGGCCGCGCACGCGAAGCGTACAAGTTGCTGGAACCGGACACCGAAGAATGGCGAGGTGACACGCGGTTCGACTATCTGTACGGTCTCGCCGCTCTAGAGACCGGGCGCTATTCAGAGGCAACGTTTGCGTTCGAACGCGTCGTCACACAGGACCCTGCCTTTGCTGCCGCGCGCATGGAGCTTGCACGTGCTTATTTTCAGATGGGGGCGTATGACAGGGCGGAACGCGAGTTCCGTTATCTTCAGGCGAATACGCCGCCGCCGGCAGCCGCAAAGGTCATCGAGGAGCACTTGCTCGCCATCGCGGCGACGAGAAACACGACACCACAACGCTGGATCGCAAACGCGAACACCAGCGTCGGCTACGACAGCAATGCAAACAGCAGCACGGCGCTGTCTCGCTTCCTCGGTTTCAACCTGACACCCGCTAGCCGTAAGACCCCGAGTGGCTTTTTCTCGGCCGGTGCGGGCGCCGAATGGTTGCGCAAGTTCGCCGATGCATGGGTGTTCAATGCGGCCGGGTTCATCGAGCATCGGGAGAACTTCGATGCGCATTTCGTCGACGCAACGACGGTTGGTGGTTCGGGGATTGCACGATATTTTGCCGACAGCTGGGAGGCTGAATTCGGTCTGATCGCTTTCTGGCAGGACGTTGCGGAGACACCCAACAGCGAATCGCTGCAATTCGCAGCGGCTTGGCGAACGCGCGTTGCGGACCGTTTCAGAGTCGGCGCTGAAGGCCGCTACGGACCCATCCGCTTTGGCGAGGGACTCAAATCGCGTGACGTCGATCAGTTGTTGCTGGCGGGGACTGCCGGGTTCGACATCGGTGACACCGGGCAGGGCTATCTGAACGGCACACTGTTGTTCGGAACAGACGATCCGACCGAACCCGGTTCGCGTTATGGCCGCGATTTCTACGGACTGCGACTGCAACTCGGCTGGACGTTTTCACCGACAGTACTCGGTGAAGTCAGTCTCGGCACGGTGTCGTCGGACTACGATTCCGTGTTCTTCCCGGACGTGTTCAATACGCCGCGCCAGGACGATTTGTTGCAGAGTGCCGCTGTCGTCGACTGGCGTTTCAACGATCACTGGATGCTGACTCATTCGGTGCAGTTTTACGATAACGCGACCGAAGTTGACATATTCGCATACGATCGTTTTGTTACCCGCCTGACACTGCGCCGTTATTGGCGTTGAGCCGTTTCGTTGTGATCACGATCACAGCGTTCGGCCAGGTGCTCCGGTACTCTGCAAAGGTCGGAAAACCGGTCCGGAGTGAGTCAGGAAGATGCGCACAGATTATGTCCAGCGCCTGGGTCCAGCAGTGGTCGTGGCCCTGTGTATTGCGTTTCCCGCAAGCGCATTCGCGGCTGCGGGCCAGGTGCTGTTCGTCTATGGCAAGGCGGAGGTCCATCGTGAACCGAGCCGCGTCATTGCAGTGCAGAAAGGTCAGGAAGTCGAAAGTGGCGATACCATCGTCACCTACGCGAGTGGTCGCCTGCAGTTGCGTATGCAGGACGGATCATTGCTCGCACTGCGGCCGGGCACCGAATTTCTTATCGAGGACTATCACTATCCCGAGCCGGGCGACACGACCGACAATCGACCGCCACGCAGTTTCTACACCTTGTTGAAGGGTGGTTTCCGCTCGATTACCGGTGCCATCGGCAAGGAAGACCGCAACCGCTATCGCGTCCGCACACCGGTCGCGACGATCGGCATTCGTGGTACGGACTACGATGCCGTGTTTTGTGATACAGCCTGTGCCGAAGGTGACATCGGTTTGCACGTCAGCGTCAATGAAGGCGGCGTGTTGATCACGAACGGCGCCGGTTTCCTCGAACTGGACGCCGGCCAGAGTGCCTACGTTGCCGACGGGGATATACCTCCGGAGCAGCTTGGCGTCACCGGCATCGTGGCGGTTCCAGAATCCGAGAACGAATCCGGGGCAGAGCCCGATCCTGTCGTAAACACGACGGGTGAGAGCGATACCGGTGTACCGGTGGACTTCAGCAGTGGCGTCGAAAGCTTCAACGGTCAACCCGGTGCGGTAGCGTTCTCCGGTGGTCCCCTCGCCACAGCGGGACAGTTCAGCGGTGTTTCGACCGGTGATCAGGCCAATCTGGTCGTCGATGATGCGGGCGCATTGAATGTGTTCTCGGGACCGTTCCCGGGCGCGACCGGTGCCACGCAGTACCAGGTTTCAACAGCAACGATTACCGATCGTGGCGAAGATCCGACGACCGGGTTGCGTTGGGGCCGTTGGGAAGGCGGCGAGATCGTCGTTACGAGTGACGACGGTACGCGTACGACCGAGTCACTGGGTGCGGGCAGTCTGCACTGGATCACCGGTGACCTCGACGAGCCACGGCCGGTCGTACCGAGTAGCGGAACGATGTCGTTCACCTTGATCGGTAATACCGATCCGACCGACAACGCCGGCAATGTCGGTGTACTTGGTTCGGCAACGCTGGACGCCGATTTCACAAATCAGACCGTCGACACCAGTGTCGATCTGTCGATCAACAACCAGAACTGGGACGCGCAGGCGAGTGGTAAGCCGCTGGATGGTCCGACGGCCACCTTTGGCGGTGCATTCGACAGCGTGACCGTCACCGATATCGCCAACCCGGCGGTCGGGAACAATGGTTCAGGTGAGTTCCAGGGCTTCTTCAGCGGAGATGCAAACGGCCAGATCGACGGTGCGGCGCTCGGTTATTCCCTGAGTGACGACGCCGGTACGTCGGTTTCCGGTGCCGCCGCGTTCCAGACCGAGCCCGGTAACTGAGTTTCTTCAGAATCTGCACGCGGGTGGAATCTGTCGAGATGATTTTACATAAAACAATCACTTACGTCAGATTCGTCAGGTGTTTTCCTATATGCAGGCCGACCCGCTTACACAACGCCGTTGCGTTGTTGCTGGTTTTGCTGGCCGCCTGTAACGGCAGTGGCGACGGAAACATCCCCGCTGGTCCTGGCCAGAAGCCTGGGTCGAACAACGCGCCCGTCGCCGTCAATGACTCCGCCACTACACAGCAGGACCGTCTGGTCGTGATCGACGTACTGGCCAACGACAGCGACGCAGACGGCGATGTTGTGGCGATCACCAATCTGACCACGGCGGCGAACGGTCAGGTCGCCGTTGTCGACAACGGGACACCAAACGATCCCGGCGACGATCTTCTTCATTACACACCCGATCCGGGCTACACGGGTCCGGACCAGTTCGACTATACGATTACGGACGGTGTGGCTGATGACACGGCAACCGTCAGTGTGACCGTATCGGCAACGGGTGTGTCGACCCGAACGGTCAGCGGCCAGGTACTCAAGGGGCCGCTCGCAGGAGCCAGAGTCGAACTCTATCCGGTAGACGGAACAGGACAACGCGCGGCCGCACAACCACTGGCCGTGGCACTGACAGCGGCCGACGGCTCATTCACGGCGGAGATTCCTGCCGCTGCGGGTGGTTTGCTGATCGAAGCGACGGGTGGGACGTATGCCGACGAGGCCAGCGGTGAGAACGGGACTTCGCCGGTCGTACAACTCGGTCCGACCGACATGTTGGCCGGACTGCTCCCGGACGGCGGTGATTTTGCTGTTGTTTCCGTGTACACGAATGCAATTCTGATGAAGTCCCGGGTCGAGGTTGGTCAAAACAACTTCGAAGCCGTGTTTGCAAACAACCGGGCGTTGTTCGAACAGGCATTCGGTTTCGACCTCGTCGGGACGGTTTCTGCCAACCCAGCTGCTCCAGACCCGCTTGCAGCCGTCGAAACGCGTCGCCATGCGATGACCCTCGGTGGCGCTGCCAATGCATTGGCGAAGCTCGCGGTCGATTTTTTCGGAACACCCGCACCGACTTTTCCGATGATCGACGCGCTGATCCGCGATATGTCCGACTGCCGGCTCGACAACCAGGATCTGAACGGACCGATTGTCGTCGACATCGGCAACGGCCCGCAGACGCTCGCTGCGAACCTCGATCTGAATACCGAGATCGCACGCTTCCGCAACAACCACTTTGACGACTATTCGAACACGCCACTGGTTGTCGTCGATCAAAGTGTCTGTTCACAGTCGGGCCAGGCGCCCGACCCGGACGTCGATCCGCCGGTGTTCTCTTCGGTGCCGTCGCCGTTTACCGTCGGTGCAACCGGTCCGGCCGGCATCGCCGCCAGCGACCCGTTTGTGCAACAGAAACTGGCTTCGGTCCAGGCCACCGATGATTCCGGTGATCCCGTCGTCATCACCGATGATGCGCCGGCGATATTCCCGCCAGGCGCGACCGTGATCACATTCGTCGCAACGGATTCGTCCGGCAATGAAGCCTTCGCAACAGTATCGGTCACGGTGATCCAGGATACGACGCCGCCAACGGTCACCGCGCCGCCCGACGTCGACCAGTTCGCTACCGGACCGGTGACGGGTGTGGATCCGGGTGTGCCCGTGGTCAGCGACGACGTGGACACACCGATTACGACGAACGTCACAGTCAACCCGCCGGTCGCCAACTTCCAGTTCCCGATCGGTGCATACACCGCGAGTTGGACCGCATCGGATGTCACCGGCAACGTCAGCCCACCGGTGTTGCAGTCGATCGTCGTGCGCAACAACACGCCGACGGTAGCCGGACCGGCGGCGCAGACCATGGACGAAAACCAGACGCTGGGGCCATTGTCATTCGGGATCGGCGATGTTGAGACGGCCACCAGCGTCCTGAGCGTTGCAGCCGTCGCAGACAACGCCAATTTGTTCCCGGCGGCGGGTATTGTGATCGGCGGCTCCGGTACGACGCGCACACTGACGCTGACACCGGCCGCCAATACGAGTGGCAGCGCAACGATCACGATCGAAGTTACCGACGAACACGGTGCGATCGGACGGGCGTCATTCGATGTGACCGTGCAGGCGTTGAATACGCCGCCGACATTTACCTCGTCGGGAGACCTCGTGCTCGACGAGGATTTTTCAGGCACCCGGACCGTGACCGTCACACCCGATCCGGTGCCACCTTCCGAAGCAGGGCAGGTCGTCGTCTACAGCATCAGTCCGCCGGTCTCGTTTGCAAACGTCAGTATCAATCCGTCCACAGGGACCGTGAGTGTGACGGCTGTACCCGATGGGTTCGGCAGTCAGCTGATGATCATGACTGCGGATGACCAACAGGCCGCGAATAACACAGCAACACAGAGTTTTGCGCTGACCGTCAACCCACAGCCCAACTGAGTCGTCTAGACCGACAGCCGCTGCAGATTAGGGTCCGGGACACTCTGTTCCCACATCTCGTCGAACGCCGTCAGGTGTTTCTTTGCAATCGCCGGTGCGTTCGTGTCGGCGATCGCGTCCCAGGATTCCCGGGAAGGTTGGAAAATCAGCGCGGTCGCATCCGCGACGATGAAGGTTTCTTCGTGTTCGCGGTGCTTCTCGCCAACGCGCCGGAACTCGACGATGCTCGGCAAGCGCTGGCCGAGCGTCAGAAACCGCTGGTTGTACTGGGCTGCGCGACCGACATCGACAATGACGACACGGACCCGGGCATTAATGCGCACCAGGGCCAGTCTCTTGACGGTATCGAGAAAACGCGGTTGGTCGTAGACGGCGGGGTCCAGAGCATGCGAAAAAATCGCCAGCGACCGGTGCGCCAGGTCCGCGATCTCGACAGCCATCGAGAGCACTTCATCGCGTGTGGTCAGGACCCTGCGTGTGTCTGCCGCGGCATTCATTTATCGGCTGTCTCCGAGTTGTTTCGCCATCCGTCGGTGCGGAATACCGTCTTCATCGAAGACTGGTCCCTCGGCGACGAATCCGAGTTGCTCATAGAATCGCACGGCGACGGTCTGTGCGTGAAGAAACACTTGATCGAGACCGTTGTCCGATGCGGTCCGGATCAGCTGTTCGAGCATCGCGCGCCCAACACCGCTGCCACGATGGCTCGCGACGACAGCAATGCGTCCGATACGCCCGTCTTCGCTGAGCCGACCCGTCCCGATTGTACCGCCATCGGTGCCGTTGGCCACGACGTGCACACAGGTCGGATCGCAACCGTCGTATTCGCAGAAAGCGGGAATGTTTTGTTCACGAACGAACACCGCATCGCGGACACTTCGGATCGCCTCTTCGTTCGTCTTCCAGTCCGCAAGGCTGATCTGGCAGGCCACTGCGAGATGGCCTCTAAAGGTCGCGGTCAAAAAGCAATGCGCCGCGGTTGCACAGATCGGTCAGCAGCCCGAGTGCCTCTCGGCTACCGATCCAACCGGAAAGTTCATCAGCTCCGAGGCGGCGTTTGCTGCACAGCAGACGTGTCAAATCACCGAGTTGCTCCGAATACCTGATATTCTCACCGTCGACGAACAACAGCTTTGGCTCTTCGCACCGTGCCATCAATGTCATGCCGTGTCTCCACAAAGCCTCACCGGCTCCGACACGTTCACGAACGTCGTCCGGATTGAGGCTGTCCGCAGGCGGACGGGCGCGCAACCACAGTTTTGGCTCTGTGATAAACCGCCCGAACCAGTCGGCGACGTCCGTCGGTTCATATCCGAGACCGTCGGTCAGAATCGATGTCACGCGTCGTAGCGCCTGTTTCGAGATCAGGCCGTCGCTGACCTCGCCGGGTGTCAGATCCGCGTCACTGTAAAGGAGCGAGGGATCGATGCGATTCGCTATGTAATTCACGAAGTCACCGACCAGTTCCGCGTGCCCGGGCGCCCGAAACCCGATCGCCCAGGTGACGCACTCGCTCTCGGCGACACCATGGTGCGCGATGCCGGGTGGCAGATAAAGCGTGTCCCCGGGTTTCAGCGTCCATTGTTCTTCTGCGACGAACCCCTCGACCCGTTTCAGGTCTTCGCCACATTCCGTGAGATTCTTCTGCTTGCTCACTTCCCAACGACGCGACCCGTCGACCTGGATTAGAAACACATCACAGGAACCAACCTGTGGTCCGACCGAGCCGCTTGGCACGGCATAGCTGATCATCAGGTCGTCGATGCGCCAGGACGGCAGAAAGTCGAACGCGTAGAAGACGGTGGCAAGATCTGGCAGGTGTTTGTCGACATCCTGTACGAGCAATGTCCAACCCGATTCCGGAAATGTACGGAAGTCGTCTGTGACAAACGGACCATGGTGCAATTCGTAGTCGTTTCCGTTCGTGACGACTACACGCGACTCGACATCCGGTTCACAAGCAAGTCCGGCGAGTTCATCCCCCGTCAGCGGTGATTCGATGTTCGGGAACGCGGCCGGCAATAGCAGTGGCTGTTTTTGCCAGTACTCCTTCAGGAAACCCGATGCGTCGAGGCCATCAGGAAATCTCAAAGGTTCATCAAACATCATCGGCCAACTCTGCCGCGTAACCGATGTAGTCGCGGGGTGACAGTGCTTTGAGTCGTTGTTTCGCGTCGTCCGGCATCTCGAGGCCGTCGACAAAGTCGTTCAGCAGTTCTCTCGTTATCGACTGACCCCGTGTCAGCGACTTGAGTTTTTCGTATGCGTCGGAAACACCAAAGCGACGCATGACCGTCTGGATTGGCTCGGCCAATACTTCGAGACTGACATCGAGATCGGCAGCGATGCTCTCGGGATCGGGTTCGAGTCGCTGCATGCCCTGCACGCAGGAGCGACAAGCGATCACACTGTGTGCGATCGCCGTTCCGAGGTTGCGCAGTACGGTTGAGTCGGTCAGGTCGCGTTGCCAGCGCGAGATCGGCAGCTTCGCCGAAAAATGTCCGAGCAGTGCGTTTGCAACACCGAGGTTGCCTTCGGCATTCTCGAAATCGATCGGATTGACCTTGTGTGGCATCGTCGAAGAACCGACTTCTCCCGGAACCACCCGCTGACGGAAATACCCGAGCGAAACATAGCCCCAGATGTCGCGGCAAAAATCGATCAGTACCGTATTGAAACGTGACAGCGTATCGCAGTACTCGGCAGTCCAGTCGTGTGATTCGATCTGTGTCGTGTAGGGGTTGTCGGTCAAGCCGAGGCTTTCGATGAATCTTTTGCCCACCTCAAGCCAGTCGAGGTCCGGATAAGCAACACGATGCGCGTTGTAGTTGCCGACTGCGCCGTTCATCTTGCCGAGGATTTCCTGGTTTTCGAACTGTCTGCGGATGCGTTGCAGCCGGTGTGAGAAGTTCGCGAGTTCCTTTCCGAGTGTTGTCGGCGACGCGGTCTGACCGTGTGTTCGGGACAACATCGGCAGCTGCGCCTGTGTGCGTGCAAGCGAGCTGATTGCTTCCTCGATCTCGATCATTGCAGGCAGCAAATGTTCTCGCCGTCCCTCCTGCAACATCAGCGCATAGGCAAGGTTATTGATGTCTTCGGAGGTACAGGCGAAATGGATGAATTCGAGAGCACCGCCGAGTTTCGGGTGGCCTTCGAGTTTCTCACGCAGGAAATACTCGACGGCTTTTACATCGTGATTTGTCGTCTTCTCGATTTCTTTGACGCGTTGCGCGTCGGATGTTGAGAACTCGTTAGTTATTGCGTCGAGGAAAGCGATTTCTTCACGGGCGAATGGCCCCAGTTCTTCAAGGTTTTGGTGTGCGGCCAGGTGTTTCAGCCACGCAACCTCGACGCGTGTACGCAGTCGGATGAGGCCGTATTCGCTGAAGGTCTCGCGCAGATCGTCCGTTTTCGCCGCATACCGTCCGTCGACCGGAGAAATGGCGGTAAGCGAAGTCAGATCCATCGACCAGTTCCTCCCGCAAACGAAGCAGCGATGATAACCGTTTCTTTCCGGGCCGGGGCTATAATCCTGTACTTTTGCCGGCGGATCGTTAAGGAGAGGCGGATGCCAGCGATGAAATACCGGGTCAAGCGTGACAGCATGGGCGAACTGAAAGTACCGGCAGATGCAATGTGGGGCGCCCAGACCCAGAGAGCTGTGCAGAACTTCCCGATCAGCGGTCTGACCATGCCGCGTCAGTTCATCCGTGCGCTGGGCTTGGTGAAACACGCCGCAGCCGATGCAAACCATGCGCTCGGGTTGCTGGCCGCGGATCGCGCCGACGCCATCCGCGCGTCCGCTCTTGAAGTCGCTGCGGGTGAACACGACCGCCAATTCCCGATAGATGTGTTCCAGACCGGGTCGGGCACCAGCAGCAACATGAACGCCAATGAAGTCATTGCACACCTGGCATCCGAACGTCTCGGTGTCGATATTCATGCGAACGACGACGTCAACATGAGCCAGAGTAGCAACGACGTGATCCCGACCAGCATTCACGTCAGCGCCGCACTCGCCGTCAACGAACAGCTGTTGCCGACGCTTGGAACCCTGGCCGCGGCGCTCGAACAAAAAGCTGCCTCGCTGGACGACGTCGTCAAGACCGGTCGCACGCACCTGATGGACGCAATGCCGGTACGTCTGAGTCAGGAAGTGGGGGCGTGGGCGACACAGATCCGGCGCGACATCGAACGTGTCGAAGCTGTCCTGCCACGTCTGACGAGGCTGGCGCAGGGTGGTACCGCCGTCGGCACCGGCATCAACGCACCGGAAGAGTTCGGCATCATGTTTGCCGAATCACTGAGCAGACAAACCGGCATCGGTTTCATGCCGAACGAGGATTACTTCGAGAGCATTGCCACCCAGGATACTGCGGTGGAGTTGTCGGGACAGTTACGGGTCGTTGCGGTCTCGATGATGAAAATCGCGAACGATCTACGTTGGATGAACAGCGGACCACTCGCCGGTCTGAGAGAAATTGCGTTGCCAGCCCTGCAACCGGGATCGAGCATCATGCCAGGCAAGGTGAATCCGGTCGTACCCGAAGCCGTAGCGATGGTTTGTGCCCAGGTTTTCGGAAACGATACGACGATCGCTGTCGCGGCGCAGTCCGGTAACTTTCAGCTGAACGTGATGTTGCCTGTGATCGCATACAACCTGTTGCAGAGTATCGAGATACTGGGCAACGCCGCAGGTGTGTTCGCAGAACAAGCTGTGGCCGGGTTCACGGTGAACGCCGACCGGCTGGAGGAGGCCCTTGAACGCAACCCGATACTCGTAACCGCGTTGAACCCGGTGATCGGCTACGAGAAAGGGGCGGCGATTGCCAAGAAGGCGTATGCGGAAGGGAGACCGGTACTCGAGGTCGCCGAGGAGATGACCGATCTTTCGGCCGAAGAGTTGAAACGTTTGCTCGACCCGCGTGCACTGACGAAGGGCGGTCTCCAGGACTGAACGTGCTGGACCGGGTTCGAGCCGTTTTTTCGGACGCAACGCGCCCGCGATCTCGTCTGACAGGTGACCTTCCCGACAGTCTGCGTGCCCGTCTGAAACGCGAAACCCCCGCAGCGGTCCTGGTACCGATCGTCGCTCACCCGGACGAAGCGACCGTATTGTTCACGGAACGCACACAGCACCTGAAACACCACGCGGGTCAGATCAGTTTCCCCGGTGGGGTCGTCGAACCCGACGACGACGGCGCAATCGCAGCGGCGCTGCGTGAAACCGAAGAGGAGATTGGGCTGCCGGCCGACCAGGTCGAGATCATCGGTTCGCTGGATTTGTATCTGACGATCACAGGTTTTGTCGTGACACCGGTTGTCGGTATCGTCTCACCGGGCTTTCAGATCCGTCCGGATCCCTTCGAAGTCGCGAACGTGCTGGAGGTTCCGTTGGCCCACCTGCTCGAACCGGACAACTATCGCAGCTTTGTGCGTTCGTTCATGGGTGCGTCGGTGTCGGTGTACGAGATCCACTATCAGGGGCACCGCATTTGGGGCGCCACAGCGGCGATGCTTCGGAATCTTTCTGACGTTGTTTTATCAAGTAAAAACAGTAACTAATGTCCGATATAGAGAAATTACTTGATATCATGCGGCGGTTGCGCGACCCGCAGCACGGTTGCCCCTGGGATGTGCGGCAGGACTTTGGAGATATTGCCGTGTACACCGTTGAGGAGGCCTACGAGGTCGCGGATGCGATTGCGCGAGAGGACATGACAGCTCTGCGCGAGGAACTGGGTGACCTGCTGTTCCAACCCGTGTTCCACGCACGGATTGCCGAAGAACGAGGTCTTTTTGATTTCAACGACGTCGTCGATGCGATCTGTGACAAGCTGGTCCGGAGACACCCGCACGTGTTCGGAAACGAGCGCGTGGAGAGCGCGGAAGAACAGACGCGACAATGGGAAGCGCACAAGGCGCATGAACGGGACGCGGAAGATACCGTTACCGGTGTGCTTGACGGCGTGCCGCTGGCGTTGCCTGCGTTACGGCGTGCACAGAAATTGCAAAAACGCGCCGCAACGGTCGGTTTCGACTGGAGTGCGCCGGCCCCCGTCATCGCCAAGGTCCGCGAGGAGATCGAAGAACTCGAGCGCGGCCTGGAAGACCCTGCCGTGTTGCGCGAAGAACTCGGTGACCTGTTGTTTGCCATCGTCAACCTGGCACGCCACACGGGCGTCGATGCGGAGTCTGCCCTCAAAGACGCCAACGCGAAGTTCGAGGACCGGTTCCGCTACATAGAGGAGCGGCTTGCCGAATCCGGTCGTACGGCTGCCGACGTGGATCTCGACACGCTCGAAAATCTCTGGAACGAAGCCAAACAACGACCTTGACCCGGTCCCGGTTCAGCCAAGGTTCATCCGTCCTTACTTAATCTGTCAGCGTCGTCCCGTCTGGTTCGGGACCGGAGGAGCAGACGATGCTGAAACAAACAATGGTTGGTGCAGCGCTGATCGTTTCAACACCCGCTCTCGCTGAGCACGAGACCTATGCAAATGTGCTCGACGTCGAGCCGATCGTGCGTGTGGTGACCGTCGAGACACCCATACGCGAGTGCTATGAAGAGACCGTGTACGAAGAGGAGCGCAGTGACGGACACAACGGACGTGGCGTCGCCGGTCCGATGATTGCCGGTGGCCTCATCGGCGGCCTGGTCGGCAGTCAGTTTGGCGATGGCAGCGGGCGGGAACTAGCGATTGCTGCCGGTGCGGTGATTGGCAGTGCCGTAGCGCACGACAGAGCGATACGCCGCAGACAGCAACCGGCCGTATACACGACCTATTCACGCCCGGTTACACGTTGCGACACGCGCTACGAAACGCACGAAGAAGAACGCATCGACGGTTATCGTGTGCGTTACGAATACGCGGGCCAGGTCTATACGACACGGCTTGGACATGATCCGGGTGAACGCATGCGCGTACGTGTGGCTGTACGCCCGGCGGAGTGAAGCGTTCCGGATTCGATTGGCTTCCGGCTACAATGACGCTGTGCACGACTGTACGGATTGAGCCAAGATGTCACGCATCATCGTCTTGCTGGTGGCAGCGTTCTTGTGGACCGGAACCGCCGTTGCCGGCGTACATTTCACCGACCAGGTCGGAAACGCCGCGACTGCTGTTGCCGATAATGGTATCTCCCTCGACGAAGCCGTAGAACGCGTTCGTCGGCAGACCGGGGGCAAGGTGATTCGCGCCGAGACGGTACGCGAAGGGAATCGGCGTGTTCATGTCATCAAGGTATTGACGGAGGATGGGCGTGTACAAACCTTCCGAATCCCTGCGGGATAGCAACGTACAGGAACACCAATGCGTTTACTGATCGTCGAAGATGAACAGGCCCTGCGTCAGTCACTGGCCGACGATCTGAGGAAAGCCGGTTTTGTTATCGACGAGGCTGCGGACGGTGACGAAGCGGTTTACTACGGACTCGAATATCCGGTGGACATTGCCGTCGTCGATCTCGGCTTGCCGGGCGGCATGTCGGGTATGGACGTCATCCGGCGCTGGCGTGAAGCGGGAAAAGAATTTCCGGTTCTGATCCTGACGGCGCGCGATGGCTGGAAGCAAAAAGTTGAGGGATTCGAGACGGGTGCGGACGACTATGTCGTCAAGCCCTTCCGGTTCGAGGAAGTGCTGGCACGTATCAACGCGTTGTTGCGCCGGGCCCAGGGCTGGGCACAACCGATTCTCTCCTGTGGTCCGATCGTTCTGGACACACGCAGCCAGGAAGTATCGGTATCGGATGAAAGCATCACGCTGACGGCGTTCGAATACCGCATTCTCGAATACCTGATGTTGCGCACGGGGGAAGTCATTTCGAAGACCGAACTGACTGAAGCACTCTACGATCAGGACTTTGAACGCGACAGCAATGTGATCGAAGTATTCGTCGGTCGTCTGCGCCGCAAGCTCGATCCCGAGAACACGATCAGGCCGATTGAAACCCTGCGTGGACGCGGGTATCGGTTCGCACTCGAACGCCGGGTCTGATGCATTCACTCAGTTCCCGCTTGTTGCTCAGTCTGACAGCGATGCTGGTCGTGTTTTTCGGTGTGACGATCGCCGCGCTGGACAAGGCATTCAAATACACAGCCGAAAAGGCGATGCGCGATCGTCTCGAAGTACAGGTGATCGCGTTGCTCGCGGACACTGAGCCGATCGGCGATGGCGAACTGGGATTGCCCGGGGAGTTACACGAAACGCGTCTCGCACACCCCGGGTCCGGACTGTACGCGCAGATCCTTGCCGTCGGAGGCGCGGAAGTCTGGCGATCGCCCAGTCTCGTCGGTGACGACATTCCGTCATTGGGTGATCTGGGACCCGGTGTCCAGCAGTTCGAACGTCTGACGACACGCCTCGGACGCGATGTATACCGGCTCAAGATGGGCGTGGACTGGGTGTTCGAAGACGATGCCAGTCGGCGTTATGTGTTCAGTGTCGCGGAAGACCTCGCGTCTTTCTACGGCCAACTTGCCCGTTTTCGGCGCGCGCTGTTTGGCTGGTTCGCTTCGCTCGCTGCACTGTTGCTCGGCACCCAGGCGCTCATTCTGCGCTATGCACTGAAACCGCTGCGCCTGGCCGAAGGGGAGGTACAGGCGATCGAATCCGGTCAACGGGAATTGCTCAGCGACGAATATCCGAAGGAACTGGTCGGACTGACGGCCAACATGAACGCGTTGATTACGACGGAACGTGCACGTCTGAAACGCTATCGGGATACGCTTGGCAATCTCGCACACAGTCTGAGAACGTCGCTGACGATCCTGCGCCAAATGCTCGATAGTGGCCGTCCAATACAGGTCGACGTTGTCGAAGAACAGGTCGAACAGATGCAGCAGATCGTCGAGCACCAGTTGCGACGGGCTTCGGTCGTTGGTTCGGGTGGCATCGGTGCACGAGGTGTTGTAGTCGCGCCCGTAGTGGAGAAGATTCGCAAATCCCTCGACAAAGTCTGGGCCGGACAGGGCCGTCGTTGCGATGTAGAAATCGACGATGCGGTTTTCTATGGAGACGAGGGGGATCTGATGGAAATCATCGGCAACCTCCTCGACAACGCGTACAAGTGGGGACGGCGTGTGCGGCTGTCAGCGTGCCCGATCGTCGAAGACGATCGGCGACCGGGCCTGAACATAACGGTGGAAGACGATGGTCCGGGCATCGACCCGGAATTGCGCGAGAGAGTTTTCGACCGTGGCGTACATCTGGACGAGCAACATGCGGGACAGGGCATTGGTCTGGCGATAGTCCGCGAAGTGGCACAACTGTATGGTGCGACGGTCTCGATGGGGTCTGCAACGCTGGGCGGTGCCGAAGTGACGGTGGCGTTTCCACCGAAGTGATTTACAACAAACGATTCACAGCCGCGCTGCAAACGGTACACTGAGTCTCCGGATCTGGAGGATTCAGCAAAGTGCGGATCGGTATCGTCGTCGATTCCTCGTGTGACCTGCCACGCAGTTTCATCGACCGGTTTGGAGTCGAGGTGTTGCCGTTGACGCTGCGTCTGGGTGATGAGGTGTTCGAGGACGGCCGCGATCCACGTGCGACACGCGGATTCTACGAACGTTTTGTCAGCAACCGCAGTATCGAAGCAGAGAGCATTCCATTCGCGGCGCCCGAGATCCGTCGATACATCCTCGACGAACTCGTGCTAAAATACGACCGGTTGATGATTCTGACATCGTCGAGCCGCCTCAGTCCGTTGTTCGACAATGCCACAAAAGCGTCGTTTGCAATCGTCAAGGATCTTCGACAGCGACGGCGCGAAGCCGGTATCGAAGGCGGGTTTGCGGCACGTGTTATCGACACGCGGAGCGCATTCACCGGTGAAGCGACAATCGCACGTGAAGCGGTGCGATTGCTGCTCGAGAACTCAGTGCCGTTCGAGAAAGTGCGCCCCCAACTGGCGAGATTGTGTCCACACGTCCGTACCTATGTCGTTTCGCGCGACCTCTACTACCCGTATCGTCGGGGCAGGAAACACGGCATGCGGACCGTTGGACCGCTTGGTTATCGACTCGGCCGCTACTTCGACGTCAAACCGGTCATGGAGTTTCATGATGGCAACATGCACAGGCGTGCGACCGCGGTCGGTTATGAAGCGGCGCTCGAACGGGTTTTCGATATCGGCCGTGAAGCGATTCTGAAGGGGCTGCGTACACCGCTGGTCGCGATGAGCTACGCCGGCGATCCCGCTGACATCACGCCTCTGCAAGCCTATCGTGTGTTCAGCAACTACGCTGAGTCGCACGAAGTCGAGTTGATGCTCGCGGTGATGAGCGCGTCCGCGGGGGTCGAGCTCGGCCCCGGTGCTTTTTCGCTGGCTTTTGTAGGTAGCTGAAAACATGAATGGTTTGCGGCTGTGTTCGCGCGTTGTGATCTGTTTTCTGGTTGCTATGCTGTTTGTTGCCGCGAACGCAAGATCCACATCACCGAAAATGAACG
>JAZFZN010000362.1:0-3230 GCA_036475515.1 Gammaproteobacteria bacterium | reverse complement strand
ACCGGAGAAGATGACGCCGACGACGCTCACCCACATTGGCACCACATAGGTCCCGACGATGGCATCCCAGCCATTTATCAGTCGCAACAGATGTAGAACTGCGACGATCGCAAAGATAACTACAGCTATGAGTACCGGTGTTCGCATCATATTCTCCAGCTTGATCGTACCTGTATAAACGTAGTCGAGAGTTCAGCGAATTTCACCGGCGACACGGATCATCGCCCCCAGGCTGGCTTCGACGTCATCATCGGTCGTCGCCCAACTCGAAATGCTGACACGCATCGCCTCACGCCCTTTCCAGTGTGTACCGCTGCACCAGCAGGTACCGTCTTTCTGGATGCCGTCGATAACGCGTTTTGTCGTCTCGTCGTCGCCGAAACTCACCAGCACCTGATTCAATTCCACGGTGTTCAGGATTTCGTATCCGGTGTCGGCCAACCCCTCGGCGAAGCGGCGCGCATGCCGGCAGGTCCGTTCGATCAGTTCAGCCAGACCGCTGCGTCCAAGCGACTTCATCGCCGCCCAGATCTCTACCCCCCGCGCGCGACGCGACAATTCCGGTACGAACTGGCTCGGATCCCTGTTGCGACCTTCGGTCAGATAGGCTGCTGTCGCCGACATCGCCGCACGCAGGCTCTCGGGATCGCGGATGAACGCGAGACCGCTGTCGTATGAGACGTTCAGCCATTTGTGTGCATCCGTCGCCCAGGAATCGGCATCGCCGAGTCCGGCGGCGAGGTGTTCGAGTTCCGGTGTCGCACGGACCCACAGGCCGAACGCACCATCGACGTGTACCCAGGCGCCGGATTCCTTCGCAGCCGCGCAGATTTCGACCGCCGGATCGAACGCACCGGTATTCACATTGCCGGACTGAATACAGACCAGCGTCGTCGCAGACAAAGGCGGCAACTTGTCGGCACGCATGCGACCGTTGTTGTCCGTCGGTACGGTCAGCACGCGCCGGCGTCCAAGACCCAGCAAATTGAGGCTCTTCAGGACACTGACGTGCACTTCTTCGCCGACGACGACGTCGATTTGTGGTGCGCCAAATAGACCGTCGTTTTCCACGTCCCAACCCGCGCGTTTCAGAACCGCGTGTCGTGCTGCCGCGAGTGCGGTGAAATTTGCGATCGTCGCACCGGTGACAAACCCGACCGCACAGTCATCGGGCAGCTTGAGCACATCCAGCAACCAGGCACCGGTAATGCGCTCGAGCATCGATCCGACTGGGGAAGCCGCTTCCAGCCCGGCGTTCTGGTCCCAGGCAGCCAGCAACTGATTCGCCCCGACGGCCGCAGGCAGCGACCCACCGATGACGAAACCAAAAAAACGTGGTCCCGCGGTGGCCGTCGTAGCGGCAGAACCATAGCGATCCAGCAACTCGATAACCGCGACCGGATCGGAAGGGTCGTCCGGCATCGGCCCACCCAGTGCTTCCACCGCGGCGGCGATGTCGGCTTCTGTCGATGCGACACTACGTTCCTGAATGTTTTCGAGATAACGCGCCGAGCATTCGGC
This sequence comes from Gammaproteobacteria bacterium, assembly GCA_036475515.1. Lineage (GTDB taxonomy): Bacteria > Pseudomonadota > Gammaproteobacteria > Steroidobacterales > JAZFZN01 > JAZFZN01. The sequence continues at coordinate 1,709 of JAZFZN010000362.1, read as the reverse complement.
GGCTGTCTCAATAACGTCACGAGTCGACACGATGTACTTCCGTCACGCCCTGACGATGGTCCAGACACCGATCAGGATGAATCCGATTCCGGCGATCCACGACAGAACCGTCGGCGTAATCGTTTTCGACATCAGTGTGCCGGCGAGAACACCGAGTGCCGCAGCAACCACCAGTGCAGCAGCCGCACCGATGAACACGGTCATTTTCGAATGCTCGCTGTCTGCCGCATAAAGCAGGGTCGCGAGTTGGGTTTTGTCGCCGAGTTCGGCGACAAAGATGGTCGCGAAGACCGTTGCAAGCAATTTCAGATCCATCGCTTTGCCCTGGTGTGAATTCTCAAGCCTAAACTTTGCCGCAAGTGGCACGCAACGAGCTAAATAACCTGTCGGAGCCCGAAGACACCAAATGCGACAATACCGAGACCGCTCAACACGTTGAGGGTCCGAATGACCCGCTGATCGGATATTCTCGCCTTAAGACCGGCACCGATTCCAGCCAGAGTAAGCTGAACCAGGAGACTTCCGGAAAAGATCAGCAAACCATAGACAAGAATCGAACCAGCCGACCCCACCGCCGCCAGCTGCGCCGAGAACGCGAGAAAAATAAGGATTGTCAACGGATTGACCATCGTCAGCGTGTAGGTCAGCCAGAAGCCGTGAATCCTGTTGCCCTGGGTTGGTTCCGTCGTGGCGCCGCTGCGCAAGGTCCGAATGATCAGGTAGGAACCGAGTACCAACAGAACCACTCCACTGACCACCGCAAACACCGCGCGATGGTCTTCGAGAATTGCAACAAGCGATGCGCCGACCGCAAGCGCGATCAGCGCGAATGTAAAATCCCCGAACGCTGCACCAAAGGCAGCGCGTACCGCCATACCGCCACCGTGTTTCAAACCGAGATGCACGATCAGGATCGCGATCGGTCCGACTGCAGAGGCGACGACGATCCCGAATAGAAAGGCGCGGACGGCGGCGGCCATCAACAAACCGCGTCAGTCGGCATTCTCATCGGCTGTGAAATGCACGGCAGCCTGTCGCGTTCGGTCGACGACGAGATGTGTGACATCGGCACGCGCGTAGTGTCCGGAAGCATCGAAGTTCTGCCGCTCTTCGCGGACACGTTGGTGGTCGAGTTCGACCGCAAACAGGCCTTCTCCGTCGACGGGCTCGAGCACCCAGGTACCATCCGGTGCCGCGACACAGGAACCGCCGTCCGCAAGTACCTCTTCGCTGTTGTCAATGATCGTTTCGGCGTGGGGCAAGGTTATTGGGATGTCCTCGCGACGCATCAGACCGGAAACGGACACCACATAAGAACGCCCTTCTTTAGCGAGAAATCGGGTTATGTCTTCGCTGTTGCGGCTGCTGCCCGGCCACAGTGCGATGTGCAGGTCTTCGCCCTGACCGTACAGGGCTGCCCGTGGCAACGGCATCCAGTTTTCCCAACAGGCCAGGGCACCGACGGTGAACTCACCGACGGAATGGGTCCGCAACCCGTGTCCGTCGCCCGGTGCCCAGGCCAGGCGTTCCTCATAGGTCGGCATCAACTTGCGATGTGTCGGCTTGATGGCTCCATCGGCGTCGATATGGACGATGGAGCAATAGACGCTATGTCCACCGCGGTCGCGTGGCCGTTCGATACAACCGGCCACAACGATGATCCCGTGTTCAGCCGCGACGGACCGTAACGGATCGAGATGCCCCGCGTC
>JAZFZN010000361.1:0-6880 GCA_036475515.1 Gammaproteobacteria bacterium | reverse complement strand
GGCCGTTTCCGTCTGCAGTTGCACCTGTGTATCGCCCATGTGTTGCAGGAATTGTTGAATCTGTCCGAACGCCTCGCGTCGATCTTTTTCGATTTCGTGGATCTGCGACTCGGTTTTCTTCAACGCTTCACTGATCGGACGAACCAGGTCTTCGATCGCTTTTTCGCGTGCCTCGAACGAAGCCTCGGCACGCGTTTGAAAACCACCGAGGTTTTCGCGTGCCAGTTGCAGAAACTGTTGTGTACTCGTCTGCAGGGACTTGCCGGCCAGCGTTTCAAACGTTGCTGCCAGTCGTTCGCGCGCCAGCTCGATCGCTTCATCGCGTTCGGCTTCCAGACGTTCTTCCTGTTTGACCTGCGTCTCGAGCGCCGCGATCCTGGCTTTGTCGTGCCCCTGCTTGCGCAACGCAACCAGCATGGCGAGCAGCACGCCGAGCAGCAGACCACCGGCAAACACCGCGATCATGGTCACCAGTTGCGTATCCAGACCGGACGGGATCAGTTCAGCCATTCAAGAATCTCTTCAGGGGTCTTCACCGTGCCATCGGCGCCCCAGTGTTCCGGTTGCTCATGCCCGTCGATGTAGCCGTACAAAGCGACCAGAGTCTTCATGCCAGCCGCGTTGCCTGCAACGATGTCGCGTTCTGCATCGCCGACGTACAGACAGTCTTTCGGCTCGATGCGCAAGGCCTCGGCCGCATGCGTAAGGGGCAGCGGATCGGGTTTGCGTTGCGAAACCGTATCACCGCTGATCACACAACCGGAAAGCGACTCCAGACCGAGCGTCCGGATCAATGGTTCGGTCAGCCAGCCGGGCTTGTTCGTAACGATGCCCCACGGCATGGAACGAACTTCCAGCGCTTCCAGTACCGTGTGCATGCCTTCGAAAAGGCTGGTTTGTTCAGCCAGACGATGTTGATAGTGAACCAGAAAGCGTTCGCACAGCACGGTCATTTCGTCGTCGGTGAGAGAGTCACCGAAGGACAGACGCACCAGCCCTCGGCTGCCGTGCGACACGACAGGGCGTACTTGAGCGTATGGCAACGGTTCGAGCTGCCGCTCTTCGCACAACGCCGCCAATGCACCCGCCATGTCCGGCGCAGTGTCGGCCAGCGTGCCGTCGAGATCGAACAGCACGGCACGGACGCTGTTCCTTGAATCAGCCATCTTTGCGGTAGTACGCCAGATAATTCACATCAACGCCCGGTCCGAGACGGTATTCGCCCGTCAGCGGTTGATAATGCATGCCGGTCATGTCCTCGAGTGACAGATTGCTGTTGCGTGACCATGCATCGAGTTCGGAAGGCCGGATGAACTTGGCATATTCATGTGTGCCACGCGGCAGCAGACGCAGCACATATTCCGCCCCGACGATCGCAAACAGGAATGACTTTGGAGTCCGGTTGATGGTCGAGAAAAAAACATGGCCATTCGGACGTACTAATTTTGCGCAAGCATCGACGACCGACGCGGGATCCGGCACGTGTTCCATCATTTCTAGACAGGTGATGATATCGAATCCACTCGGTTCCCTCGCTGCGAATTCCTCGGCAGTCGATTCGACGTATTCGACTGACAGGCCGGTTTCATGCAGATGCAAGCGTGCTACCGACAAGGCTGCACCGGCGGCGTCGATTGCCGTAACATCGGCGCCACGCGCTGCCAGCGCTTCGGCGAGTATCCCGCCACCACAACCGACGTCCAGGACTCTGCTGCCCTCGAGAGTTGTGCGTTGGTCTATGTATCCGACGCGCAGCGGATTGATTTCGTGCAGCGGGCGAAACTCGCCATGCGGATCCCACCAATGTGCGGCGAGCGCTTCGAACTTCGCGATCTCGCTCTGATCGACGTTCGGTGTGTCGGGTGGGTTCATCGTGCTGTCAGATTAACCTTCTGTGAGCAGACTACGCCAGCGGCGGGCTTTTTCGAGAACTTCCTGTTCATCGACCGAAGTCAGTTCGCCGTCGGTCAGCAGAGCGCGACCAGCGACCCAGACATCGCTAACCTGATTGCGACCAGCCGAGTAAACCAACTGTGACAAAGGGTTGTAGACCGGTTCGGTATTCGGGTGTGCGAGGTCGACACAGACGAGATCGGCCCACTTGTCTGCAACGATAGATCCCGTGGACTCGTCGATCCCGAGCGCTCTGGCCCCGTTGATGGTCGCCATTTCCAGGACCGTACTCGCCGACACGCTGGCCGGGTCTCCCGAAATACATTTGCCAAGCAAAGCCGCCGTTCGCATCTCGCCGATCATGTCGAGGTCGTTGTTCGATGCGGCACCGTCGGTGCCCAGAGCGACGTTGATCCCGTTGGCAATCAACGTCGCGACCGGACAAAAACCGCTCGCGAGTTTCAAGTTCGATTCCGGACAGTGGACGACGTGGGTGCCGGTGTTCGCAAGCTGGTTGATTTCACCTTCTTTGAGCTGAGTCATGTGCACGGCGAGTAAAGACGGTGTCAGGAGTCCCAGTTCCTCCACCCGGGCCAGCGGTCGCAGACTCCATCGTTCCAGGCTTTGTTGCACTTCGGTACGTGTTTCGTGCACATGCATGTGGATCGGAACATCCAGTTCTGCTGCCAGTGCACCGATTTTCCGGAGCGTTTCGTCTTCGACCGTGTAGGGTGCGTGCGGTGCAAATGCCGCCCCGATCAGCGGGTGGTCCCGATAGTCGTCGTGTACTTCGAGACCCTTCGAGATATAGGCCGACGCATCCGCGGCCCACGGGCTCGCGAAGTCGAGGACAATGATGCCGACTGTAGCGCGGACACCGAATTCGGCACTGGTCCGGGCAACGACGTCCGGAAAGAAGTACATGTCGTTGAAACAGGTCGTACCGCCCCGAATCATTTCGACCAGTGCGAGTTCTGTTCCGTCTCGCACGAACTCCGGGCCCACAAAACGCCGTTCGATCGGCCAGATGTGGTCCTCGAGCCACTCCGATAACGGCAAGTCGTCCGCCATGCCGCGCATCAGCGTCATGGCCGCATGGGTGTGGGCGTTGACGAGGCCCGGAATCATCAGGTGGGTGGCCCGTTCAATTTCACGGCCTGCGCTGAACTGTTCCTGCATATCGGCACGTGGCCCGACCGCGACGATGCGACCGTGGGACACCGCGACGGAATAGTCGTCGTGGACTTCAGTCGACGGTTCCACCGGCACCAGCCAGTGAGGGTGTATCAGGAGGTCGGTTTCTTGCATGTTGTCTCTCTGAGCGGTGCGCCGATTCTAGGGGAGAAAACCTCCGCTGTGCTACCATAAACCGTTTATGGGCTCATGCGATCACGGGACCGGACAAGTAGCCTACACCAATACATAACCCCTTGTTATTGAAAGAGTTTCTGAAGACTCCGTATGGCTGATTTTGCGCGCGAAATCGTACAGATAAACTTAGAAGACGAGATGCGTCAGTCCTACCTCGATTACGCGATGAGTGTAATCGTCGGTCGAGCACTCCCGGACGTGCGCGACGGATTGAAACCGGTGCACCGACGTGTGCTGTACGCGATGCGCGAACTCGGCAACGACTATAACAAGCCGTACAAGAAATCTGCACGAGTCGTCGGAGATGTGATCGGTAAATACCATCCGCACGGCGATACGGCCGTCTACGACACGATCGTGCGTATGGCGCAGCCGTTTTCGATGCGTTATATGCTGGTCGACGGACAGGGCAACTTCGGTTCGATCGACGGCGATGCACCGGCAGCGATGCGGTACACGGAAGTACGCATGTCGCGAATCGCCCACGATCTGCTCGCGGACATCGACAAAGAAACCGTCGATTTCAGTCCGAACTACGACGAATCCGAGCACGAACCGCAGGTCCTGCCGACCCGAACCCCGAACCTGCTGGTCAACGGCGCTACGGGTATTGCGGTCGGTATGGCGACGAACATACCGCCGCACAACTTGCGCGAGGTCGTGGATGCCTGTCTGGCGCTGATCGACGATGCAGAGCTGCCACTCGGTGAGCTGATCAAGCTGGTACCCGGTCCGGATTTTCCGACCGGCGGATACATCAACGGTGCAAAGGGGATTTTCGAGGCCTATCGCACCGGTCGTGGACGCATCTATGTCCGTGGCCGCACACACATCGAAGAGCACGGGAACCACGAATCCATCATCGTTACCGAACTTCCGTACCAGGTGAACAAAGCCCGTCTGCTCGAACGCATTGCGGAACTGGTCAAAGAGAAACGGCTCGAAGGCATTTCGGAGCTGCGCGATGAATCCGACAAGGACGGCATGCGCATGGTCATCGAGCTGCGTCGTGGCGAATCCACCGAAGTCGTGTTGAACAACCTGTACAAACATACGGCGCTACAGAGTGTTTTCGGCATCAACACGGTGGCGTTGATCGATGGCCGGCCTCGTGTGCTGAACCTGAAAGACCTGCTGCAGGCGTTCATCCAGCACCGTCGGGAGGTCGTTACGCGGCGTACGGTTTACGAACTGCGCAAAGCACGTGAACGGGCCCATGTACTGGAAGGTCTCGCTGTCGCACTGACAAACATCGACGAAGTCATCGCCTTGATCAAAGCGGCTCCTGCACCGGCCGAAGCACGGATCGCTTTGACCGCCCAGGCGTGGAAACCCGGTGTCGTCACTGACTTGCTCGAACGTACAAGCGTTAGTGCAACACGACCGGAGGACGCCGAAGCTGGCACAGGGCTGCAAGAGGGCGGCGTGTATCGACTCTCGACCCCTCAGGCCCAGGCGATCCTGGATTTGCGTCTACATCGTTTGACTGGTCTCGAACAAGAAAAAATAGTCAATGAATACAAAGGGATCATTGATACAATTAAAGGATTACTGGAGATCCTGTCGGACCCCGAGAAACTGGCCGACGTGATTCGTACCGAACTGAAGGCCGTGCGCGAACAATACGGAGACGAACGCCGCACCGAGATCGTTCAGCACCATGAGGACCTGACCCTCGAAGATTTGATCGAGGAAGAAGATGTCGTGGTGACCTTGTCGCATGCCGGTTATGCGAAAGCACAACCACTGTCGGTCTATCAGGCACAACGACGTGGTGGTCGCGGCAAGACCGCGACGCGAGTCAAAGACGAAGACTTCGTCGAGAAACTCTTTGTTGCGAACACCCACGACACGTTGTTGTGTTTTTCGAGCCGCGGCAAATGTTACTGGTTGAAGGTTTATCGGCTGCCGTTGGCCGGACGCGGCGCACGTGGTCGACCGATCGTGAACCTTTTGCCGCTGGAGAAGGGTGAGCGCATCAACGCAGTGCTCTCGGTACGGGCATTCGAAGAAGATCAGTTCATTTTCATGGCGACGGCAAGCGGGACGGTCAAGAAAACACCGCTGTCTGCGTTTTCGCGACCCCGTACGAACGGCATCATCGCAGTCGGTCTCAAAGAAAACGACTACCTGGTGAACGTCGCCTTGACCGACGGACAACAGGACATTCTGTTGTTTGCCAGCAGTGGCAAAGTGATCCGCTTCAAGGAAGCCGACGTGCGGACGATGGGACGCACGGCGGCGGGTGTGCGTGGAATCCGTCTGGACAAGAATCAGGAATTGAAAGCCCTGTTGATCGCGCGCGATGGTTTCGTTTTGACCGCCACCGAGAACGGTTTCGGCAAGCGATCGAAACTCGAAGAGTTTCCCGTGCAGGGGCGCGGTGGTCAGGGCGTTATCGCGATCCAGACTTCAAAACGCAACGGCCGCATGATCGGTGCGGTACGCGTGGAAAACGAAGACGAAATCATGCTGATCAGCACAGGTGGTACGCTGGTGCGTACACCGGTACGCGATATTTCAGTGATGGGCAGAAACACACAGGGTGTCCGCCTGATCCGTGTGGCACCGGAAGAGCAGTTGATCGGACTGGAACGCATCGAACGCCTCGGCGAGGCGGACGACTGAGCCTGATTCTGTGAGCCGCATCTATAACTTCAGCGCCGGTCCCGCAGCGCTACCCGAAGCTGTTCTGGAACGCGCCCGTGACGAACTCCTTGACTGGCACGGCTGCGGGATGTCGATTGCCGAGGTCAGCCACCGTGGACCCCAGTTCGCAGAGGTTGCACAAAGCAGCGAACAGACACTGCGTGAACTGCTCGAAATCCCGGATCGCTACAGGGTGCTGTTCCTGCAGGGTGGTGCAACGCTGCAGTTTTCCATGGTGCCGATGAATCTCGCGCCGGGTGGTGTCGCTGACTACGTCTGCACGGGGCATTGGGGGCGCAAGACCATCGCCGAAGCGAAACACGTCTGCCGTGTCAATGTCGCTGCCGATTCAAAAGACAATGGCGACACCGCGATACCGCAACCCGAGTCCTGGCAGCGCAGTGAAGATGCCGCATATCTGCACTACACACCGAACGAGACGATTGGTGGTGTCGAGTTTCACGACATACCGGCTTCGAACGGTGTGCCGCTGGTCGCCGACATGTCGTCGAACATCCTGTCGCGGCCCATCGATGTTTCCAAATTCGGCGTGATCTATGCCGGTGCACAGAAGAACATCGGACCTTCGGGATTGACGCTCGTGATCGTGGAGGAGTCGTTGCTTGGGCGCGCCAACGACGCGACACCGGCGATGTTGAACTACGCGGCGTATGCCCAGAAAGGTTCGATGCAGAACACACCTGCAACGTTCCCGTGGTATGTGGCCGGTTTGGTGTTCGAATGGATTCGCGACGAAGGGGGTGTCGCCGAGATGGGGCGCCGCAACGATCGCAAAGCCGCAAAGCTCTATGCCGCTGTCGACGATTCGGATTTCTACAGCAATCCCGTAGCGCCCGAATGCCGTTCGCGCATGAACGTGCCGTTTACGCTTGCGGAGCCGAGTCTCGATGAAAAGTTTTTAAAAGGTGCGAGCACGGCTGGACTGGTCAATCTGAAAGGGCACCGT
>JAZFZN010000360.1:0-5951 GCA_036475515.1 Gammaproteobacteria bacterium | reverse complement strand
TCGGTGAAAAAGCAGAAACCGAGCGAAAACGGCTCGGATTTTTCAACGCGATCGTCAACGCACCGTGACCACCCATCGAGTGACCGCTGATCCCTACCCGTTCCGTGTCGATTGGCAGGTGTTTGCCAACAAGCGTCGGCAGTTCTTCGTTGACGTAGTCGTACATCCGATAGTTCGAAGCCCACGGTTGTTGTGTCGCGTTGACATAGAAACCGGCGCCGGTGCCGAGGTCCCAGCTTTCGTCGTCTGGAATATCCTCGCCACGCGGACTGGTATCCGGAATGATCAATGCCAGCCCCAGTTCAGACGCATAACGTTGTGCACCGGATTTGACGCTGAAGTTTTCCTCGGTGCAGGTGAGTCCGGACAACCACCAGACTACCGGTACCTGTCCTTTGTCTGCTTGTGGCGGCAGATAGACCGCGAACCGCATGTCGCAGTCGCAGACTTCAGAACGATGCGTGTAAGTGCGTTGTGATCCGCCGAATGAACGGCTTTCGCTAACCAGTTTCATCGCGTTCAGAACGTGATGACAGAGCGGATGCTCTTGCCTTCGTGCATCAGGTCGAACGCTTTGTTGATCTCTTCGAGTGGCATCGTATGGGTGAGCATTTCATCAATCTTGATGACACCATCCATGTATTCATCGACCATTGTCGGCAATTCGCTGCGACCACGCACGCCACCAAAAGCCGTGCCACGCCAGACACGACCGGTCACGAGTTGGAACGGTCGGGTGCTGATCTCCTGACCGGCGCCGGCGACACCGATGATCACCGATTCACCCCAGCCTTTGTGGCAACATTCGAGTGCGGAACGCATCAGATCGACATTGCCGACACACTCGAATGAATAATCGACACCACCGTTGGTCAGTTCGACGATCACATCCTGGATCGGTTGGTCGTGGTCTTTCGGATTGACGAAGTCTGTTGCACCGAGCGCTCTTGCCATCTCGAACTTGTCCGGGTTGATGTCGATCGCAATGATCCGTTCGGCTCTCGCCATAACCGCACCCTGGATGACACTCAGCCCGATGCCGCCCAGTCCGAAGACAGCGACCGTCGAACCGGGTTCCACTTTTGCCGTGTTCAGTACTGCGCCGATGCCGGTCGTGATGCCGCAGCCCAGCAGACACACTTTCTCGAGTGGCGCGTCTTTTCTGATTTTTGCGACGGCGATCTCAGGCAACACTGTGTATTCGGAAAACGTCGATGTGCCCATGTAGTGGTGCAACTGTTTTCCGCCACTGGAAAACCGACTGGTGCCGTCCGGCATCAGCCCCTTTCCCTGAGTTTCGCGAATCGCCTGGCAAAGGTTCGTTTTACCGGACGCGCAGAACTCACAGACACCGCATTCGGGTGTGTACAGTGGGATGACGTGATCACCCGGCACGACACTGGAGACACCAGAGCCCACTTCTTCGACCACGGCACCGCCTTCGTGGCCGAGTATGGACGGAAACAGTCCTTCCGGGTCGGCGCCGGACAGGGTAAAGGCGTCGGTGTGGCAAACACCGGTCGCGACCACCCGCAGTAGGACTTCGCCGTCCTTCGGTGCTTCTACGTCGATGGTTTCGATTTCGAGGGGTTGGTCGGCTTCCCAGGCCACAGCAGCACGCGCCTTCATTGTTGGTTCTCCGTTCTGGTAGTGGGGTCAGTAATTTTGGGGTCAGAGACTATTTTTTAAGTCTAGGTGATCTGGGGTCAGAGAGTAGTTTTTAAGTCTATGATTCTTTTGAGACAACCCCATGACAGACGATTTGATTAGAGTTGATTGAATAAGAATCAAAGACTTAAAAACTACTCTCTGACCCCGTTTTACAGATCACCCCAGACAGACTGAACGGTCGTAATCGCCACGATGGCGGCTGTTTCGGTGCGCAGTACCCGCGGACCGATTTTGAAAGGTGCGAATCCCGCGCGTTGCGCCGCATCCAGCTCACTCGTTTCGAGGCCGCCCTCCGGTCCGACGAGCAGTGTGACCGCGGTCGCCGGTGGGTCTCGATTCAGGTCGAAACGACCGGTCATCGACAACACAAGACGGGGACTGTCGGAATCGTCCAGCGACTCGAGGCAATCGTCGAGCGACATCGGCATGTCGATCGAGGGCAGTCGATTGCGTCCACACTGTTCGCAAGCCGACGTCGCGACACCGGTCCAGTGTGTGACCTGGCGTTCTGCACGCCGTTCGTCGAGGCGTACCGTACTGCGCACCGTGAATACCGGTGTAACGCGGGCGATACCCAGCTCGGTCGACTTCTGGACGACCCAGTCCATTCGTTCGCCACGCGAAATCCCTTGGATCAAGCGCACCGACAGCAGCGATTCGCGTTCCACTGCGCGGTGTTCCCCGACGGAGACAACAACCCTGTTGTGTTCGACTTTGGTGATCGTTCCGCCGTACTCCCCGCCACGACCGTCGAACAAGATCACGGCAGCATCCGGTTTCATACGCAAAACTATCGTCAGATGTCTTGCACCTGTCCCACCAAGCACGACGGAGTCGCGGCCGGCGACGGATTCCGGGACGAATATGCGCGGCACACGCATCAGTCCACCGTTGCGATATCGATACCGGCGATCGCGGTGCGCGCCATCAGGTCGATCTCGTCGTCTTCGATCACATAGGGCGGCATGAAATAGACGACGTTCCCCAGCGGACGCAACACAACACCGCTGTCGAGTGCGTATCGATACACGTTCAGCCCCCTCCGTTCCTGCCACGGATAGGGTTCCCGGTTTGCCTTGTCTTTGATCATTTCGATCGCGAGGATCATGCCGTGCTGGCGAATTTCGCCGACATGCGGATGGTCTTCCAGCTCCGCGATAGCCTCGGACATGCGTCGGGACCTAGCGCGGTTGTTCTCGACCACGTTGTCCTCTTCGAAAATCGACAAGGTCGCCAGCGCGGCTGTGCAACCCAGTGGATTGCCGGTATAGCTGTGTGAATGCAGAAACGCCGTCAGATTCGTGTATTCGTCGTAAAACGCGTCGTACACCTCGTCTTTGGTCAGTACGACCGACAAGGGCAAATAACCGCCGGTCAGACCTTTCGAGAGACACATGAAATCCGGTGTGACGTCGGCCTGTTCACAGGCAAACATGGTTCCCGTGCGGCCAAAACCAACAGCGATTTCGTCCGCGATGAAATGCACCTCGTATCGATCGCAGGCTTCGCGCAGCAGACTCAGATAGACCGGGTCGTGCATGCGCATGTAGCCCGCACACTGCACCAGCGGTTCTACCAGCACGGCGCAGGTTTCATCGGCGTGCCGTTCGAGCGTTTTCTCGAGTGCCATGAATCTTTCGCGCGTGTGTTCTTCCCAGGATTGTCCCGGTTCGCGTTCGAAACAATCCGGTGACGGTACCGTGATCGTGTCCATCAACAACGGACCGTAAGTCTCCTTGTACAAAGGCACGTTGCCGACCGCCAGCGCCCCGAGGGTCTCGCCGTGGTAGGAGTTTTCGAGTGTCATGAACTTCGTCTTGCGCGGTCTGCCACGGTTCTTCCAGTAGTGGAAACTCATCTTGACAGCGACTTCGATCGCCGATGAACCATTGTCCGCATAGAAGCACTTCGACAAGCCGTCCGGTGTCAAGCCGACGAGTTTTTCGGAAAGAGTGACGACCGGTTCGTGTGAGAAGCCCGCGAGGATCACGTGTTCGAGCTTCTCCATCTGCTCTACGAGCGCGGCGTTGATGCGCGGGTTCGCGTGACCGAACAGGTTCACCCACCAGGAACTGATCGCATCGAGATAGCGACGACCGTCAAAGTCATACAACCAGACGCCGTCACCACGTTCGATCGGCACCAAAGGCAGCCATTCGTGGTCCTTCATCTGGGTGCAGGGGTGCCACACAGATTTCAGGTCACGTTCGGTCAGGGTCAGATTGCGCATAGCAGGACTGCCGGTTCGCGAGTGGCGGCATTCTGTCTTGGGCCGACCCGTTGGTGCAAGCGGGCTTTGCGTCGGGGCGGTGTTGTCTGCATGATTTCGGCATGAAATTCTCGATTGATGGATCCGGCTGGCTCGAAGACATGCGGCGCGAGCCGTCGGCAAATGCGGATGATCGCCCTGACGGTGTCGAACCCGATCTTGTCGTGCTACACGCGATCAGTCTGCCGCCCGGTGAATTCGGCGGCTCATTCATCGACGACCTGTTCTGCAACCGCCTCGACTGCAGCCTCCACCCGTATTTCGATGAAATCCGCGATCTCAAAGTATCTGCGCATGCCCTGATCCGCCGGGACGGGACAGTCGTACAATACGTGCCGTTCGGTCGGCGCGCCTGGCACGCCGGGGAGTCCCGTTATCAAGACCGTGAAGCCTGCAACGATTTCTCGATCGGTATCGAACTCGAAGGCGATGAGGAAACGCCTTTTGAAGAAGTTCAGTACACGGCGCTCGCCAAGCTGATCCGTGTACTGGTCGCAAGCTATCCGACGCTGTCCACCGAACACATTGTCGGTCACAGCGAAATCGCCCCGGGGCGCAAAACCGACCCGGGCCCCGCGTTTGACTGGCAGCGGCTTCGAGAGCTCCTCGGCTAGTCCAACCCGCTGACGTACGGGAACTGCCGCGTTATGATTTCGAAACGCCGGAGGCCGAACACTTAATGACACTGCTCGCTTTGATCACCAGTCTCGCGCTGGAACGGCTGTTCACACACATGCTGCATCTGCGCGAGACGCGTTGGCACGATCGCTGGGTCGATCAGGCGCTCGTGTGGTATCGCAATCAGACCGGGATCGGCAGAACTCTGGTCATCCTGCTGGCGATCGTTATTCCCGTCGTGCCGGTTTTGCTGGTGCAGGTTGCAATTCGCGACGACCTGGCGGGCGTTCCGTATCTGGTGTTTGCGATTTTTGTCCTGATTTTTTCGTTGGGCCCCCGAGACCTCTCGGGGGACGTTGAATCCTACGCCCGTGCTGCCGAGGACGGTGACAGCGACGAACTGATGTTGCGTTCAAAAAGTCTGCTCGAGACGGATCCACCGAAACAGACCGTACCGCGTGTCAAAGCCGTGAGTGAAGCGATCTTTGTTCAGGCCAACAATCGTATTTTTGGCATCGTCCTCTGGTTTGCGGTGCTTGGACCGGTCGGGGCCTGGTTATTTCGGGTTTCCGAGCTGATCCGTCGGCGCACGGCGTTTGAAGCCGACCGCAACCCCGATGACAAGGTCATCCACGAGGCCTCGCAGCTTCTGCAACAGATTCACGGTGTGTTGTCGTGGTTGCCGGCGCGTCTGGTTGCGATCGGTTACGCACTGGCCGGTAGTTTTGAAGACGCGATCGCCGACTGGCGCCAGTACTATGAAGAGGCTTCATCGCAGTTCTTCCAGGTCAACGAAGAGGTGGTTGCCTGTGTCGGTTGTGGTGCACTGGCACGCCGCTTGAGTGGCGACGACGATGAGCGGACCGGCGGCGAGTTCGAAGCGGGGACAGCGCGGTCCGCGATGGCGCTTGTCAATCGTTCGCTGATTATCTGGCTCACGGTGATCGCTCTGCTGACCCTGGCTGGCTGGGCCGTATAAATTGGGGTCAGAGAGTATTTTTTAAGTTTTTGATTTTCCAGAATCTACGCTCTTCTAATGTTTCACCAGAGTAATCAACGGCTTATAAAATACTCTCTGACCCCAATTTTCCTTGTCCTGCTGGCATCGGCCGGGGTGTTCGCGGAAACACTGGAATCCCCGCGTGTCGTCAGCCTTGCACCGGCCCTGACTGAACTAGTTTTCGCTGCCGGTGCCGGCAACACACTGGTCGGTGTCGTCGAATACAGCGACTACCCGAAAGAAGCGCTCGAAATACCGCGTGTCGGTGACGCGTTTCGAATCGACGTCGAACGTGTTCTGGCAATGGAACCCGATATCGTGCTGGCGTGGCCCAGTGGCAATCCGGCACCGATGCTCGAACAGCTCGAATCATTGGGGCTCCGCGTCGAACTC
>JAZFZN010000359.1:0-3645 GCA_036475515.1 Gammaproteobacteria bacterium | reverse complement strand
AGAAAATTCATGTCGTTGATCAACAACCAGTGCGGCGACGGTGCGCCTAACTTTTCCACCGTCGACACCTCGGGCTGTAGGGGCGCTGCCGCGTATAGGGGTACGCCGGCAAAAATCGACGTACCCGCCAGCGTCGCAAGCAGCAGGCACATCGCATCTCGAATTTTCAATGTCGTTCTCCCACCCGATACTTAAGAATTATGCCGTATCGGTGAGCAAGAACAACGGTTACCGTCGCGAGACATCTCCCGAACCGGCAATCACTTTGCTGACTTCCGGGTCGCCGTGATAGCGGATCGAACCGCTGCCGCTCACCACGGCGTCCAGTTCGTCTTCGACACGGATGTCCACATCCCCGGAACCGCTGACGACCACTTCGGCTTCCTTCGACTCGAGATCGGCCGCATGATAGTCCCCAGAGCCGCTGATAGTGACCGCCTGCGCGTCCACCACGCCACCCCATGTGACTTCGCCGGAGCCACCGATCTTGGTGCTGGCACGATTCGCCGTCAGTTCGGCGATAGTTACTTCCGCGGATCCAGTCACCGCCACGTCGACTTCATCGCACGTCAACGCTTCGAACGCGACGGACCCGGAACCGGAGATCCTCAACGCGAAATCATCTGCCTCGATGGTACCTGCGTCAGCGTCACCGCTGCCGGAGATCGCCAGGCTTTCGAAGTCATCGATCTCGACCCATACCTCTACCTTGCCCATCCGGCTCGACCATAGCGAATCCTCGCGACGAATGACGAGTACGCCGTCTTCGACTTCGGTAATGATGTCGTCGATCACGTCTGCGCCCGCGGCGACGCGCAACGACTCGTTGCCCGATTGCTCGATGTGCAGATCGCCCGGTAGCGAGAAAGCGATACCGCTAAAACCGTCGACGTCGCGTTCTTGGGTGACGACGTCGTCTGCGAAAGCCTGAACGGCCAACACGAGTCCCAACATAAACGCCACCGTTGTTACTGATCTCATCCTAAATTGCTCCTTAGCAGTCTGTCGGACTGCTCGTTTCATGAACTACTCCCCACTACTGTCGGACCAAACCGCGTTTTCGTTCTGCAGTTGGCCAGCCATGGCATCGTAGGCTCGTCGAGGTCTTTAGAGATTGCGCCGTTCGATCTCACGCTTGAGCCGAACGGTATCCGCCTCCAGCGGCTCGGCGAGTTCCGATGGATCGATCGTCCCGGCCGTATGGGCAAACATCTTGGCGCCGTCGTACGTAATGAACTTCTCGGGTATCACCTCCAGCACGATTCTCAGTGGCGAATCGAGCATCTCTTCGAACGAGGCAGCCTGGCTCTCTTCCGGATACAGCGCCTTCGCGAATTCGGGGTAGAACCAGTCTTTGATCTCCTGGCCTTCGTGGACGATGCACGTGCCTTTGATGGTGACGGTCTTGCCAGGGCCCATTTCGGTTCCGGTACTTGTCACCACCACGGAAACCTTCGGGTTGCGTCGCACCGCCGATATACGATGCCGGTGGACACCTGCAGTCAACCAAACGCGACCTTTGCGCCAGATATAGGACATAATCACG
This sequence comes from Gammaproteobacteria bacterium, assembly GCA_036475515.1. Lineage (GTDB taxonomy): Bacteria > Pseudomonadota > Gammaproteobacteria > Steroidobacterales > JAZFZN01 > JAZFZN01. The sequence continues at coordinate 2,099 of JAZFZN010000359.1, read as the reverse complement.
CCCATCGGCCACTCGTCCTTCGTGCACCAGTTGAATACACATTCGCGATGAACCGAGAGCAGCCGTTCCTGATCGTCTTCGTTCAGGCGGTAAATCGAGACCATCTCGTAGTTCTGAAGATCCTCTGACATCGCACACCCTTCCAAGCGGCAAAGCGATAAGCCTGCACGAAGGCGTGATAACCGTCAATGATGACGGTTTGTTGCAAGGCGGATGGCAGGACATGGCTGCCCTCGGAAAAAAGGGCCGCCCAAGAGGTGTTAGCGGTGCGGTTAAGCTGGTTCTTCCAACCGCACTTCGTCGGCCAACTGTTCCAGAACGAAAACGAGCGGTAGGTTGACGATAGTGACGACGTTCCGTTCCTCGCGATAGCACCGTACCCGCGCCGCGCTCGGCTGATGGCGGCCAACCAGATAGACAACCCGGCCGAGCTTGAACATGCGGCCGGTCAACGTCGGATGTAACACTCGATGTGCGCTTGAACGCGCCATGTCCTCCCCCTGTTCAACAGGCGCTTCTCATTAAATAACAGTATGTTACGGCCGAATCAACTATTTATTATCAATATCCGACGGCCTCGGACCGTGTTCGAGCTAGTGCGCGCTACCGAGATGGCTGTCCAAAAACTGACTCATGACCGTAAAGAACTCCACCCGTTGGCTCTCACCACTCAGGAAGTGATCGCCCCGCGGTTGCTCGACGTAGACGAACGGCTTGTTGAGGCGTTCCAGTCGTTTGGCGAGTCGACGCGACTGACGTGCTCGCACCACCGTATCGAGTTCGCCATGCACCAACAGCACTGGAACCGCAAAATGCTCGACTTGGTGGAAAGGTGAATTGTCGCGCAGCGCCTCGCCGCTTTGGATGCGTATCCTGTTGCGCTCGACAAGGTCGAACTGTCCGATGCGCTGGACCAATTTCTCGAGGTCCGCAACGCCTGCCATGCTCACCGCACATTGAATGCGCTCCGCATGTTTAAACGCCGACACCAGAGCCGAATACCCACCGAAGCTCGCACCGACGACACAAACGCGGTCCGCGTCGGCGATGCCTTCATCGATCAACCAGTCGAGTCCGTCGAGCAGGTCTTCCTGCATTTTCAAACCCCATTGGCGGTAGCCCGCGCGCATGAAGTATTCGCCATACCCGACGGAACCACGATAATTTGGCTTCAACACCGCATACCCTCGGTCCACAAAAAACTGCGTCCAATAGTCAAATTCCGCAGAATCTCGGGCGTAGGGACCGCCGTGGGGGAACAAGATCGTAGGCACGGGTTTGTCGTTGCGCTGTTTCGGCACGGCCAAATAAGCGGGAATTTCGATACCGTCTCGACTCGAATACGAAACTGCTTCCAGGTCGACAACTGCATCATCGCGAAGGTCGGGATACTGCCGACCCAACAGATCGATGCGTCCGCCGTCACGATCGTAGAGATAGAATCGCGGCGCGATGCCTCCGTAGCTCAACAACACAAACCGTTCGTATGCGACATCGCTGGAGACGATATCCATCTGCGCACCAGGCATGGCACGCCGCGCCTCGCTGAACATCTGTCCTAGCTGATCGTCGAACCAGACTATCGTCGGGTGGTGTTTGACGTACTTGACGCCAACAGGATCCGCTGTGTCGGGATGCAGCACCAAGTTGGCAAACACATCGAACTCGGGATCATGATGTAACGTTTCTAGTACCTCTCCGTCGGCCAATCGCACGCGATACACCCCATGGCGATCCGTGCCGTTGGTCATGTTCATGTAGACATGTTGGCCGTCGTCCGAAAACGCGAGCGGCGCCGGGGGTATCTCACTGCGGAACACGGCGGCCTTGAACTCAAACAGACGCCGGCCATCGAACCGATACACGACTGGATCGGTCTCGCGCCGATAACCGATCGCCATGACCACCTCGCCTTGGTGGTTCGCGTACCAGCGCCGAACTGCGCCACGCGGGTTGTAGATCCGACTCAGTCGATTGTTGTAGATATTCAGCCGATAAACGCTCGGTCTATTTGGATTGTCGCGATTGAGCTGAAGCAATACGTGTTCGGAATCTTCTGACAACCACGAGATGACGCGATCCTGTATTTGCGGATTCCA
>JAZFZN010000358.1:0-2488 GCA_036475515.1 Gammaproteobacteria bacterium | reverse complement strand
CGTGCTGGCGGCAATAGGACGGATCAGTCAGAATTTCCTGATAACCGGTCATCGCGGTGTTGAATACGACCTCACCGACGGATTGACCATCGGCGCCGACGGAGACGCCGCGGAACACAGTCCCGTCAGCGAGCGTCAGTATTGCCGGTCTGCTCATCCGTGTCGCACCGCTTCGTCGTTCAGTCTCCGTGTTGCGCATACAAAGAACGGGAAAAGCCGTTCAGGCCCTTCCCGCTCCTCACGATCGTTCTTCAAAACCTGGAGTTCCCCCGGGGTATTCCGGGAACGCGCCGGTCCCATTCGGGCGCAAATTTTACTTGACGCCCCGAACTGCTGTCCATCCAACAGTGTGTGGCGGTATTTCCGCTCGCTCAATCTCCGAGATTGAGTGGAAGGTACCGGCCGCTCGGAACGATCTTCAAAGCCCCAGAACATCCGACATCGAATACAGGCCAGGCGGTCGGCCGGCCAGCCACCGGGCCGCACGCAACGCACCAACCGCAAAGGCTTCACGCCGTGTTGCACGGTGCGTCAGTTCCAGTTGTTCATCGTCCCCTGCCAGCAACAAGGTATGTTCACCGACGATGTCGCCGGCACGTACGACCGAGAATCCGATCGAACCGGGCTCGCGTGGCCCACATTTGCCGTGCCGCTGCCAGGTTGCCCTATGGTCCAGAGAATCGCCACGCGCCGCAGCAGCCACTTCACCGAGTCTCAACGCAGTACCGGATGGCGCATCGACCTTGGACCGGTGATGGGCTTCGATGATCTCGATGTCGTAATCGGGGCCGAGTGCGCGTATCGCGTCGGCAACCACGCTCAACAGGACGTTCATAGCGACGCTCATGTTCGGTGCGATCAGCACTGGAATCTCTTTGGCGCACCGGCCGAGAGCATTCCTGACCTCGTCGCTCAAATCGGTCGTACCAATGACCAGTCCGCAGCCTGCCGCGACACAGGCATCGGCGTTTGGAATCGCTGCAGCCGGGACCGAAAAATCGATCGCGACATCGGCGCCGGCCAACGCACGCGAAGGCTGATCGGTCAACGCGACACGGGCATCGGTATCGCTACCGACCAGTGGACTCCCGGAACTGACCAGTGCCCCAGACAACTCCAGACCGGGATGTTCAGCGACCAGATGGGTCAGCGTCCGGCCCATACGGCCTGCCGCGCCAAGAATCGCAACCTTCAACACGCTGATTCCACAAACGGCGAGGTTTGCTCAGAACTTTCCAAAAAACTCGCGTGCACGATCGAGCCACGAGCGCCGTCGCGGGCTGTGTTTTTCGCCACCTTCACTGAGGGAGCTTTCGAGTTCACGCAGCAGTTCCTGTTGTTCTTGTGTCAGATTGATCGGTGTCTCGACTACGACACGACAATAGAGATCACCCGGTAGGCCACCACGGGCCGGTGTGATGCCCTTGCCACGCAGACGGAACACTTTACCGGATTGGGTACCCGCTGGCACTTTGAGTGTGACGGATCCGTCCAACGTTGGCGCATCCACGTTGTCCCCCAGTGCCACAGTCGCAAGACCGATCGGGATCTCACAAGACAGATCGACACCGGCTCGTTCAAAGATCGCATGTGGTTTCACGCCGATCTCCACGTAGAGATCACCGGGTGGTCCACCGTTGCGTCCGGCTTCCCCTTGTCCGGCAAGCCGGATGCGATCACCGGTGTCGACACCGGGTGGAACGTTCACTTTCAGTCTTCGGGTTTCGCGGATGCGACCGTGGCCGTGGCAGTCGTCACAGGGATCCGTGATGACCTTGCCGCGGCCACGGCAACTCGGGCAGTTCTGCTGAAGCGCAAAGAAACCCTGCTGGATGCGCACCTGACCGGAGCCACCACAGGTACTACAGGTTACCAGTACGGTACCCGCCACCGCTCCGTCGCCACCGCAGGTTTCGCAACCGACCCAGGTCGGGATGTCAATGCTGACTTCGTCACCGGCGACCGCCTGTTCCAGTGTGAACGTAAGTTCATAACGCAGGTCCGCACCGCGAAACACGCGAGCGCTCCGCCGTGCACCGCCAAAGATGTCCCCGAATACTTCGTCGAATATGTTTCCGAACGGCGAACCCGGTCCGAAGCCGGCGCCACCACCCGGTCCACTCCCGACGCCTGCGTGTCCGAAGCGGTCGTACGCGGGTCGTTTCTGGGCATCATTGAGTACTTCGTAGGCTTCTTTGGCTTCCTTGAAGGTCTGTTCCGCAGCCTCGTCTCCGGGTCTGCGGTCCGGATGGTGTTTCATCGCGAGACGCCGGAAGGCCTTCTTGATTTCAGCCTGTGTTGCGTCACGCCCGACGCCGAGCACTTCGTAGTAGTCGCGCTTCGCCATCCCTATCGACCCGTTTCAATCCGCGTATTCAGGTACGGCGAGGCGGAACCGGCTGAGAAAACCGGCCCCGCCCCGCCAGATCCGAAAAATCTCCGATTACTTATCTTCTTCCTTGACCTCTTCGAACTCGGCATCGACGAC
>JAZFZN010000357.1:0-5773 GCA_036475515.1 Gammaproteobacteria bacterium | reverse complement strand
TTTGCGTGAACGGACTGTGCGTCGTCTCCGACGTGTGCCGCCGGATTGAAGCTGTCGTACGGCGCAAGACTGAATCCACCGCACCGAGTCGTGGCGACAGCGCGAACATTGTCCGGGGCGGGCCACTCCGGTTTCAGCAACAGGTCAGTCGCCGTGTTCATCGCGGTCGTTTTGCAGTGCCGAGATCAGTTTGGCGAGATCGTCGGGAACCGGCGCGTGCCATTGCAGACGTTCTCCGGTCACCGGATGATTCAGCGACAAAGTCGAAGCGTGCAGCGCCTGGCGGGGAAACGTCTGCAGCAGTTTGACGGTTTCATCCGAGGCACGCTTTGGAATCCGCGGACGTGCACCATAGGTTCTGTCTCCGACCAACGGGTGGCCGAGGTGGCTGAAGTGCACGCGGATCTGATGTGTTCGTCCGGTTTCGAGACGCGCCCGCAGATGCGTGTGTGCACGGAAACGGGAAATCACTTCGTAGTGGGTTGCCGCCGGCCGCCCGCCGTCGCGTACGGTCATTTTTTTTCGATCCGCCGAATGACGTCCGACCGGCGCATCGATCGTACCGCCACCACTCAGGATCCCATGGCAAACCGCATCGTACTGCCGGCCAACGCCGCGTTGTTTCAAAGCCGCCGTCAGTGCGTTGTGCGCCTGCAGTGTCCGTGCCACGACCAGCAGCCCACTGGTGTTCTTATCGAGCCGATGCACGATTCCGGCGCGTGGTACACCGGCCAGTTCGCCGAATCGATGCAACAATGCGTTCTGCAGTGTGCCGTCCGGCTGCCCGGCGCCCGGGTGAACGACGAGACCCGCTGGTTTGTTGACGACGATCAGTGAGTCGTCTTCGTGTACGACTTCGATCGCGATGTCCTGTGGCTGTGCCTCGGAAAGGATTTTGAAAGCGGCGTCGACCCGGATGTGCTCACCACCGGCGACGGGGTCGCGCGGACGAGTCGGGTTGCCATCCACGGTCACTGCACCATCACGGATCCAGACCTGGATCCGACTGCGCGAGTAGTCCGGAAACATTCTGGCGAGCGCCCGGTCCAATCGAATACCGGCCAGATCAGGTGGTACGACTGCATCGAGCTTGAGCTTTTCGTTCATTCCGCCAGTTTCGCCGAGCGAGGATCGCCGATTATTGCACGGGGAGGCCGTAACAAAACGGGTGCAACCAGCCCGCCGGGCGCCGAATACCGGGTTTTGCCGGAGCGAATGAATCACGCGTATACTCCCGGCCCTTTGTGAAATCCAGCCTTGGTATTACCGATATTCATGAGACCTGTTCGACGATCAACGACCCTGCTGCTCGCTGTCCTGCTGGCCGCCGGTTGTGCGGGCCAAAGCGATGAAGTTCCGGCGGGCGGCGCCCGGGACATATACGAAAGCGCAAGACGCAGCATGACGGTTTCCAACTGGGGGAGCGCCGGCACCCAGCTCGAACAACTGGTACGCAGATACCCGTTTGGACCGTATGCGGACCAGGCGCGTCTCGATTTGATCTATGTGTACTACAGGGATGAGAACCGGGAACTGGCTATGGATTCAGCCGAACAGTTCATTCGCGAAAACCCGCGCAGTCCGCACGTCGACTACGCGCACTACATGCGTGGGCTGATCTACTTCGAGGCAGAGGACGCTTTTTTCGACCGCCTGTTCCGTCTGGATCCTTCGAAACGGCCGGCTGAGAATGCACAACGATCCTATGCAAACTTCGCCGCGTTCCTGCAACGATTCCCCGACAGTAAATATGCAGCGGATGCACACGAACGCATGGTGTGGTTGCGCAACCATCTCGCCCAGTACGAGTACAACACCGCCGAATACTACATGCGTCGTGAAGCCTATCTTGCAGCTGCCAACCGCATACACGATCTGCTCGCAAACTATCCCGAGGCCACCATCACGCCGGACGCCTTGCGGATGCTCGGAGAGGCATATCGGCAGTTGAATCTCCAAGATCTCGCCAGAGACACGGCGCATGTGTACGTCGAGAGTTACGGTGACAGCGATCCGTCGACGGACGACGAGACGGAACTCGGAGACGACACCGGGGTACCGCCGGCGGTTGTCGGCTCGGACTAGGCTCGATACCCCGACGTGATCGGATAGCGCCAGTCGCGTCCGAATGCACGACGACTGATGCGTACGCCCGGTGGCGCCTGACGACGTTTGTACTCGTTGCGTTTGACCATCTCGAGTATCCGTCCGACGACCTCACGATCGAATCCGCGTTCGGCGATTGCCTCGACCGACAGATCTTCTTCGATGAACGCTTCTAGGATTGGGTCGAGCACGTTGTACGGCGGCAGTTCATCGGCGTCTTTCTGGTCGTGACGCAACTCCGCCGAGGGTTCCCGCGTCAACACACGTTCGGGTATCACCGGTGAGATGCTGTTGCGATATCGTGCCAGCCGGTACACGAGTGTTTTACTGCAATCCTTGATCGGTGCAAAACCGCCGGCCATGTCCCCGTAAAGCGTTGCATAACCGACCGCCATCTCGCTCTTGTTGCCGGTGGTCAGCACCATGCTGCCGGTCTTGTTGGAGACAGCCATCAGGATCATGCCCCGGCAACGGGCCTGGATGTTTTCTTCGGTAGCATCCGGCGGCAGGCCTTCAAACAAGTCGGCGAGAACACCAAGCGTAGCTTCAAACACGGATTCGATCGGTATGACGTCGTATCGAACGCCGAGCGTTTGCGCTTCGGATTGTGCATCTTCGAGGCTGATGTCCGACGTATAACGAGACGGCATCATCAGGGCGCGTACGGCTTTTACGCCGAGTGCATCCACGGCAATCGCGAGGGTCAACGCTGAATCAATGCCACCGGACAGGCCGATGACGACACCGGGGAAACCGTGCTTGCGAACGTAATCACCAGTACCGAGCACCAGCGCTTTGTAAACACTCTCCTCCGGGCTGTCTGTCTCATTGATGGTTCCCGGTATCGGGCGGATTTGATCCATCGTGTGTTCGAAATCAGCAATGTAGATTCCTTCTTCGAAATCCGGAGCACGCTGCGTCACCTCACCGGTTGAGTCGACGACGACTGACCCACCGTCATAGACCAGCTCGTCCTGTCCACCAACGTAGTTCACATAGGCCATCGGCACAGCGGCTTTGCGAACACGACTGTGGATGACCCCCTCACGCCGTTCGTGAATCACCATGTCGTATGGAGACGCGTTGATATTGAGTATCAGACCCGCCCCGGCCGCTACGGACTTGCTCACAGGTCCATCCCGCCAGATGTCTTCACAGATCGTCAACCCGATCGGCCAACCAACAAGTTCGACCACACAAGGCTCGCTGCCCGGTTCGAAGTAACGCTTTTCGTCAAATACGCCGTAGTTCGGCAAATGCTGCTTGTGGTAATTGGCGCGGATTCTGCCGTTTTCAATCAGAGCAGCAGCGTTGTAGATCAAGTCGTCCTTGTAATCGGGATAACCAACAAGCACCGCGATGCCTTCGATCTCGTCTACGAGCCGTTTCATCTGGCGCTCGACCTGTTGCCGCAGACCACTGTGAAACAGCAAGTCCTCCGGCGGATAGCCGGAGGACTTGCTGTTTCACAGTGGTGAAACAGCAAGTCCTCCGGCGGATAGCCGGTTAGTGTCAGCTCGGGAAACATGATGAGGTCGGCTTCGTGATCGTCGCGGGCTTCGCGGGCCACGCCGATCACGCGATCGGTATTGCCCGGCACATCACCGACAACCAGGTTCAGCTGAGCCATCGCGATGCGCAGCCGGTCTTTCATACCTCTCCTCATAAATTGCGGTCAGAAATTGGCATCAGAGAGTAATCACGGTTTGATAGGCAAATGCTAGTGAAAAATCAAGGACTTAAAAATTACTCTCTGACCCCAATTTCTACTGACCCCAATTTCTCCGTTTTCTAGGCGGGTACGGACAGGCGTTCGGCAACGGCGCTGCCCATTTCTGCAGGCGACCGCACTGTGGTGACGCCGGCTTCGTCCAGCGCTGCGTACTTCGCCGCAGCGGTGCCCTTGCCACCGGAAATGATCGCGCCCGCATGTCCCATGCGTTTTCCGGGTGGCGCGGTAACTCCGGCAATGTAGGCGACCACCGGTTTGCGGACGTGGTCCGCGATGTACTCGGCCGCGGCTTCCTCATCGGTACCGCCGATCTCACCGACCATGACCACACCCCTCGTTTCGGGATCGGCCTCGAACAGTTTCAGACAGTCGATGAAATCCATGCCGTGGACCGGATCACCGCCAATGCCGATCGAAGTGGTTTGTCCGAGACCGTGGTTCGTTGTCTGAAATACAGCTTCGTACGTCAACGTACCGGACCGCGAAACAATACCCACCGTCCCCGGTGCATGGATGAAGCCGGGCATGATGCCGACCTTGCTCTCCCCCGGCGTAATGATTCCAGGACAGTTGCCGCCGATCAGGACACAGTCGTAGTCGGCAAGCGCTGCTTTGGTGCGCACCATATCGAGCACCGGGATGCCTTCGGTGATGCATACGACCAGTTTGATGCCGGCGTCCGCCGCTTCGAGGATTGCGTCTGCAGCAAACGGAGCCGGAACATAAATCATGCTGACGGTTGCACCCGTTTCGACAACGGCGTCGTGCACTGTGTCGAATACCGGCAGACCGAGGTGTTGTTGGCCACCGCGTCCGGGGGTCACCCCACCGACCAGCTGCGTACCGTATTCGATTGCTTGTTCCGAATGGAACGTGCCTTGCCGCCCGGTGAAGCCCTGTGTGATCACTTTCGAATTCTTGTTCAGCAGAACACTCATCTGTCGGCTCCCATCATTCGCCTCGTGCACCCGCGACCGCTTTCTTCGCTGCATCGGTCAGATCATCGGCGACCGTGATCGCCAGACCACTGGATCGAAGCAACTCCATGCCTTGGTCGACATTGGTGCCTTCCAGTCGCACGACGACCGGCACCGATACGCCGACTTCGTTGACAGCGGCGATAATCCCTTCCCCGATCAGGTCACAACGCACAATGCCGCCGAAAATATTGACCAGGATCGCATGCACCTTTTTGTTTGAAAGAATGATCTTGAACGCTTCCGTGACTTTCTCTTTGGTCGCACCGCCACCGACGTCGAGGAAGTTGGCCGGTTCACCCCCATGCAACTTGATCAGGTCCATCGTCGCCATTGCGAGTCCGGCGCCGTTGACCATGCAGGCAATGTCGCCATCGAGCGATACATAGTTCAGGTCGTGCGCACTGGCTTCACGTTCTTGCTCGTCTTCCTGTGACGGATCGCGCAAATCGACCAGCCGCGGATGACGAAACAACGCGTTGTCGTCCAGATTGATCTTCGCGTCCAGTGCCACGAGTCCACCGTCGCCGCTGACGATCAACGGATTGATCTCGACCAGACTCAGGTCCTTTTCGGTAAACAACCGGTACAAGGCCTTCGAGATCTTGACGAACTGTCCGATCTGTTCCTTTGCAAGACCAAGTCGGAACCCAAGCTGGCGGGCCTGAAAGCCCTGCAATCCGGCGGCGGGGTTTATCGTAACCTTCAGAATCTGTTCCGGCGTTTTTTCCGCCACCTCCTCGATGTTCATGCCACCGGCACTCGAAGCGATCATCACGATGCGTTCGGTTTCGCGATCCACCAGCATGCTGACGTATAACTCGCGCTCGATGTTCGAGCCCGCCTCGATCAGCGCCGAGTTGATCGGCCGTCCTTCTTCACCGGTCTGGTGTGTAACCAGCCGTCGACCAAGCATTGCTGTGGTCGCCTCGGCGGCCGCGGCCGGATCATCGACCAG
>JAZFZN010000356.1:0-5745 GCA_036475515.1 Gammaproteobacteria bacterium | reverse complement strand
CCTGGGTTGGACGGAGGCCGCCGATCTGGTTCTCAAAGGAGTACGCAATACCATCGCCGCGAAACAACTCACATTCGATCTGGCGATGATGCGCGAAGCAATCAAAGTGCCGAAACGCGAACTGGCCGCACGTCGCACGATCGAGGAAAAAATGGAGCAGTTGTTGCCCGGTGCGACACTGATGAGTACCTCGGGGTTTGGCGACGCCGTCGTCAGCCACATGGGCGACAGCTAGTAAACACTGTCTTATCAGTCTATTACAAACATTTATTCAAGTAGTTATTTATGAACCGGACAGCACCGATCGGCTTCGATCCGAGCTGCGTCCGTTGCGAACGACTCGCGGCACACCTAATCGAGGTGCGTCGCAGCCATCCGGACTACCACGCCGGTCCCGTCCCACCGTTCGGGGACCCCGACGCGCGGTTGTTGATCGTGGGACTGGCGCCCGGCATGCACGGCGCGAACGCGACCGGTCGGCCGTTCACAGGGGACTATGCGGGCATCCTTCTGTACCAGACGTTGCATCGGTTTGGTTTTGCGGATCGGCCCGAGTCAACCAGCCGCGACGATGGTCTGACCCTGATCGATTGTCGCATCACGAATGCCGTCAAGTGCTTGCCGCCACAAAACAAACCGACCGGTGGCGAAGTTGCGACCTGCAATGCATTCCTGATAGCGGAACTGCAAACGCTACCGGCAAACGCAGTCGTCCTGGCGTTGGGTGGGGTCGCGCATCGGGCCGTGATTCGTGCACTCGGTCTGCGGCAGTCGGCACATGCATTTGCACACGGCGCAGAGCATCGACTGGAGCATCTGACCGTCCTGGACTGCTATCACTGCTCCCGATATAACACCCAGACGAAACGGCTGACCGAGCCGATGTTTCTCGCCATATTCGAACGTGTCCGTGCGTTGCTGAAGTGACTGATCCGGCATTCGACCCGAAGAAGATCCTGAAGAACCTGACACGCCGGACGGGTGTCTACCGGTTTCTCGACCGGCGAGGCCGGATTCTGTACGTCGGCAAAGCACGTGATCTTAAGACCCGCGTTGCGAGTTACTTCCACGAGGGCAGTAGTGTTTCAGGCAAGACCCACGCACTGGTCGGGCAGATCGCCGACGTTGAAGTGACTGTGACACATACTGAAACCGAAGCACTGTTGCTCGAAGACAATCTGATCAAGAAGCACCGACCACGCTACAACGTGCTGCTGCGTGACGACAAGAGTTATCCCTACATTCACGTCTCGACCGATCACGAGTTTCCACGATTTTCGTTCTATCGCGGTACCCGCAAGCGCAGCGGACGTCTGTTCGGTCCGTACCCGTCGGCGAAGTCGACACGCCGTGCGATCAACCAGCTTCAGAAACTGTTCCGTCTGCGCTCGTGCACCGATACTTTCTTTGCGAATCGTTCCCGACCCTGCCTGCAGTACCAGATTCAGCGTTGTACGGCTCCCTGTGTTGATCTGATCTCGTCAGACGAGTATCGACGCGACGTCGAGCACGCGATCAAGTTTCTCGAAGGACGCAACGCCGAAGTCACCGATGAACTCGCGAAACGGATGGATCGGGCATCCGGGGAACTGGATTACGAACAGGCCGCACGCCTTCGTGACCAGATCACGAACCTGAAAAAAGCCCAAGAGCAACAATTTATCACCGGTATTGCCGGGGGTGATCTGGATGTGATTGCGACGGCCGCACTCGAGGGAGTGCATGGCGTTCTGGTGATGCCGGTGCGTGGCGGGCGGAGTCTCGGAAACCGCACATACTTCCCGCGTACGCGTTCCGGTACCGAATCCGACGAAGTGTTACAGGCGTTTCTGAAGCAGTACTACCTCTCACGCGAAATACCGAACGAAATCATCATTGACCGCGACGTTGAAGAACGGGATGTGCTGGAGCGGGTATTTTCGGAACGCGCGGGGCACCGGGTGGCGGTGAAGTGTCGTGTACGCGGCTATCGGGCACGCTGGCGCGATATGGCGGCAGAAAATGTAGTCCAGAGTCTCAAAATGCGTCTGGCTTCCGACAGGAGTATGCAGGAGCGACTGGATGGTTTGCGCGAACTGCTCGAACTCGAAGAAACACCACAACGGCTCGAATGTTTCGACGTAAGCCATACCGCCGGTGCACAGACCGTTGCGTCCTGTGTGGTGTTCGATTCTGAAGGAGCGCGCAAAGCCGACTACCGGCGTTTCAACATTCGCAACGTAACGCCGGGCGATGACTATGCTGCGCTACGCCAGGCCATCGAGAGACGGTATACCCGTCTGAAGAGAGGCGAGGGTGTTTTGCCGGATGTGTTGTTCGTCGATGGCGGCAGGGGGCAGTTGCACGAAGCCGAGTCCGTCCTGGAATCCCTGCAGATCGAGGGGGTTGCGCTGGTTGCCGTCGCGAAGGGATCTTCCCGCAAACCGGGATTCGAACAACTGTTCTTGTCAGGGCGAAAACGTCCGATCATACTCGCTGATGATTCTCTGGTGTTGCACCTGATTCAGCAGATCCGCGATGAAGCGCATCGCTTCGCGGTCGCCGGGCACAGACAGCGGCGCTCGAAAGCGGGGAGGAGTTCGGTGCTCGAATCGATTCCGGGTCTCGGGCCAAAGCGGCGGCGTGAACTGTTGCGAACCTTTGGTGGTTTGCAGGGTGTAACGGCGGCCGGTGTTGATGACCTGGCCCGGGTACGCGGCATCAGCCGACAGATGGCAATGATGATCTACGAGTTGTTACACCCCGAAACATGAGCCGCCGACCGGCCCTCAACCTGCCCAATTCGATCACGCTGTTGCGCATCGCGCTGTTGCCGTTGTTCATCGTGTTGTTTTACTGGCCGGCGCCGTGGGGCCGACCGGTGGCGGCATTGGTGTTCTCGCTGGCCGGTCTGACCGACTGGCTGGATGGCTACCTGGCGCGGCGTCTCGGCCAGACATCGTCTTTTGGTGCGTTTCTGGATCCGGTAGCCGACAAGCTGATGGTCGCGGTCGCACTGGTGTTGGTTGTACAAACCGACGCGCGCTGGTGGGTCGCCCTGTCAGCATCGGTGATCATCGGTCGGGAAATTGCGGTATCGGCGTTGCGCGAATGGCTCGCTGGTACTACTGCCCGCGAACACATTCGGGTCAACTGGCTCGGTAAGCTGAAGACCACGGTGCAAATCATCGCGCTAATACTCGTCGTGTTCCTGCAACCGCTGTTTGGCCTCCCGGTCTACGAGATCGGCCTCGCGGGTCTGGTCGGGGCGGCCTTGCTGACCATGTGGTCGATGTGGATCTATCTGCACGCCGCATGGCCTTGGCTGATGAGCGAGGACCAAGGCCCACAGGACTCGGCTTGACAGTGCCTGAGCGCAGGCTAGAATTTGCCGTCCTTTGAGCAGGCGGAGCCTGCACTGAAGACTACAAAGCGGGAATAGCTCAGCTGGGTGAGCATCGACCGTTCGTCCAGTGGACGAACGCAGCGATGCGAACGCCCGGCCAGGACGGCCGGGCCGGGGCTGAGAAGAACCGCAACGCTACGCCAGGGATGGCAGCGAAGAGATCTATCAAAGCGGGAATAGCTCAGCTGGTAGAGCGTCTGCTTGCCATGCAGAAGGTCGCGAGTTCGACTCTCGTTTCCCGCTCCATACAGAAAGCCCGGTCAGCCGGTCGGGTTTTTTTAGTTCGCAATCTTGTGTATGTTTTTCATTGTCTGCTGTTGACAACGCTCGTTGCGCAGGGAAATCTATGCACCGCGTCGTCATGCAGGGGCGGACAGCTTTGAATATCGTGATCAGCAAGCTGCGTGCGCTTGCGATTCATTTTGCCATCAGCGCACTGGTCGTCGGTACCTTGCTCGCAGTCATATTTCTGATCTGGTACCCGTCCCCGTACTTCGAGGTCATCGGTGCCTGGAACGTCGTTCGTGTTCTGATCGGCGTCGCCGTTGTATTTGGTCCATTGTTGACATTCGTCGTCTACAAATCGGGCAAACCAAGTCTGGTCTTCGACCTGTCGGTGATCGCAGTCATTCAGGTCGCGGCATTCGTCTACGGGGCGACCGTCATCTTTCAGGAACGCTCGTACTACACTGTGTTTTCCGAAGACCGTTTTACAGTCCAGGCGAAAAAAGACGTCGACATGTCGGACAGTGACGTCGCCTGGGATCAACAGAAACCCTTCGTCGGACCGCTGCTGGTGGTCGCATCTCTGCCCGAGGATCAGGCGGAGCGTGAACGCATCATCACCGACGTCGTTGTCGGGTCGGGTGTGGACGTGGATCAACTGCCGCAGTACTGGAGTCCGTATCCCGATAAGGTCGACGCGGTGCTTGCGGTGGTGAAACCGCTCTCGCATCTCCAGACCACAGAGAAAGCAACGGAGACCGTGCGCCGTTTTATTGCCCGCCATGGTGACGATCCAAATGCTTTCGGGTTTGTTCCGATCATCGGAAGGAAACGGGACTTTGCGATGGTCATCGAGCGTGCGACCGGTATGCCCGTCGGTGTGATCGATGTGAATCCATGGGTGTTCAAAGAATAATAGCCGCACACGGGAGATGTTGATGGCTGCAAAACAGAAAGTTCGCCTCGCGGCTTTGGTGCTGACGTTTCTGCCGGCGTTAGCAACGGCGGAAACCACAGTCGTGGAAGCGGCGCGCTATCTGGATGTTGTGTCCGGTCAGATGGTCAGCCCGGCGGTTATTGTCATTGAAGACGACAAAATCGCGGCGGTGAACCCGTCTGTCCGGCCGGCTGGCGCAACCACCATCGAACTGGGCGATCGTACATTGTTGCCCGGTCTGATGGATTCACATACCCATCTCAACTACGACCTGGTTGAAGGTTGGGAAACAGAGTTTGTGCGCTTCTCGGTCGGTGACTTCGCGTTGCGTGCCGTGCCGAACGCCAGAAAAACACTGCTCGCCGGTTTTACGACAGTACGTGATCTCGGAACGGGCTACGGATTTTCCGATGTGGCGCTGGAAAACGCCGTCGAGGAGGGATGGATTGTTGGACCACGCATCATTCCGGCGGGTCACGCACTGTCGATCACCGGTGGACACTGTGATGTTACGGGCTTTGGTCCGGGCATCGAGCCGGAAAACTATGTGTCGGGAGTGGCCGACGGTGTCGACGAAGTGCTGAAAGCGATCCGGTATCAGATCAAACACGGTGCCCGCGTCATCAAGATCTGTGCAACAGCGGGTGTGTTGAGTTTCGAGGGACCGGTCGGTGCATTGCAATACTCGCCGGAAGAACTCAAAGCCGCGGCCGACGAAGCGCACCGTCATGGCGTCAAAATTGCGGCCCATGCACACGGGACCGAAGGCATCATTGCCTCCAGTGAAGCTGGCATCGACAGCGTCGAACACAACTCGATGATGACCGACGAAGCTGCGAAGGTCATCAAGAAAAACGGGACCTTCATCGTACCAAATCTGTATCTGGAAGATGCGGTCGATCCTGATATGTTGCCACCGGAAATCGCCGACAAATGGACCTATCTGAACCCGCTCGTCGTTGAGAGCTTCAAGCGGGCACTGGACTACGGTCTGAAGATTTCATTCGGTACCGACTCCGGCGTGTATCCGCATGGTGACAATGCGAAAGAGTTTGCCGTCCAGGTCGGCTATGGACAGTCCCCGATCGAAGCGATTCGTTCGGCCACGATCGTCAACGCCGAACTGTTTGGGACCCCGGATCGCGGCAGGATCGAAGAAGGACTGCTCGCCGATCTGATCGCGGTCAATGGCAACCCG
>JAZFZN010000355.1:0-2095 GCA_036475515.1 Gammaproteobacteria bacterium | reverse complement strand
CTCACGGGAAATATCGACACCGACCGCATGCGTTGCACCTTGACCAAGCAGCCGCAACATGCGCCCGGTGCCCGTCCCGATATCCAGCATGTCACCGATCGAGGCGGGTTCGACCGTATCGAGTATCGCCGTGTTGAGTTGCTCGTTGTCCTGGACGTTGCGGACTTCGTCGGCATGAGCTTCGATGAAATCGGATACATCCGCTGCGCGGCGTGAGAGTACGCGACCGAGCCGCTGTCGGTCGAGGCGGATCATCGGATCGTCCGGTGGCAACAGCGCCAGCAGTTGTTCCGCCAGTTCGCGTCCCGCCCCGGCGGCCGGGATGCGGTAGTAGACCCAATGCTGTTCGCGGAAACGCTCAAGCAGGCTGGCATCACAGAGTAGTTTCAGGTGGCGGGAAACCCGTGGCTGGGACTGGCCGGTGATGTCGGTGATTTCGCTGACGGTCAGCTCGCCGTGGGCGCAGATTCCGAGCAACCGCAGCCGGGTCGCCTGGGTGGCGGCACGCAGCGTCGCGATGACCTGTTCCAGGGACTGCATCTATCCAATTATAAAGATATCTTTATATTTGTACAGCCATTGCCGTGCGGACATTTCCACCGGACAATCGGGCGCTGTCGCAGATCGGCGCATCACGTTATGTCAAACGTCCAGGAACGAACAAGCCCCCTCCGCTGGTTCGGGGAGAATCCTGCCCTGCTGTTGACGGCGCTGTACCTGCTCGCATCGGCGATCGGGATGTTGTTCGCGTGGGTCTATTTCCGCGAGTTCGGCATCAACATCTTTCACTACACGGAGGTCGGCGATTTTCTGCTCGCTTCGTTTCGCGAACCGATTACCTGGGTCACGGTGATCGCTGCGGTGGCGCTGATTGCCTTCGACAACGCAATGAGTCGTCGTGTCGAAGCGCGATCGAAGCGTGCGTGGTTGCGCTGGTACGGTTCACCCCGCTACCGACGCATCAATTTCATCGCTCTGGTCGTACTGGTCGTCGTGTACATATGGCTCTTCGCATCGTTGGCGGCACGGGACGTTTACGAAGGCTTCGGCAACCGCGTGACCGTCAAACTGGCCGATGACACGACGACAAACGACGCGGTGCTCCTCGGAACGACCATCCAGTTTCTGTTCCTGTTCGATCCGGACCAGCGCAGCCTGGCAATACACCCGCACGAGAACGTACAGACGATTACGTTTCGCGCACCGGCTTCGAAACCCACACTCGACTAGTGCGTCATGCCGACAAACGACGACACGCGCTACGCACGCCACCTGGCACTCGACGACTTCGGATCCGAAGGCCAGCAGCGTCTTTCGGGCGCTTCCGCGCTGATCGTCGGACTCGGCGGTCTCGGAACACCGGCAGCGTTGTATCTGACGGCGGCCGGTATCGGTGAACTGATTCTGTGTGACTTCGATACGGTCGATCTGTCGAACCTGCAACGTCAGATCCTGTTCAGAACCACCGACGTCGGTCGACCCAAGACCGAAGCATCAGAAAGAACACTGAGCACAATCAATCCCGATGTGCGGTTTATCCTGGTGTCGCGGCGCCCGGGCGCGACCGAATTGCTGGAATTGCTCGAACGGGTCGATACGGTGCTGGACGGATCCGACAACTTCGGCACGCGTTACGCGGTCAATTCCGCGGCCGTCGAAACCGGAACAGCACTGATCTCGGGCGCTGCCATCCGCTACGAAGGCCAGCTCGTGGCGTTCGCGAACAACGGCACGGGTCCGTGTTATCGCTGTCTGTTCGACGAATCCGATGAAGCGATTGAGGATTGCAGCGGAAACGGGGTCCTCGGTCCGGTTGCGGGTTTGATCGGGACACGGATGGCGATCGACGTGTTGCGACACATCGTGCACGGCGAACTCGACGACGGTGTGTTGCGAAGGTTCAACGCACGCACCGGTCGCTGGTCGGAAAGCCATTTGTCGCGCGACGCCGGTTGCCCGGTGTGTGCGGTGGAGCGCGTCACCTGAACGAAACTGCCACAAGCCTGAAAAAACTCTGGCTCGACGGGATACCGCTGGCCGCGGCGATGCAGATCGACGTCGTCGAGGCATCTGAACAGTCGGTCGTGGTCGCGAT
>JAZFZN010000354.1:0-5296 GCA_036475515.1 Gammaproteobacteria bacterium | reverse complement strand
ACCGAAGACGCGATCGTGGAGTTCTTTGTCGACCATGGTGTGGACGAAGACGAGTTTCGAAGCGCATTTAACGGTTTTGCGGTCGACAGCAAACTGCGTCAGGCCCAGACACTTGCACGGCGTTACCGGATCATGTCCGTGCCTTCGCTAATCGTAAACGGGAAGTACAAACCGGGCGGAACACAGGTCAAATCGTACACCGGCCTGCTCGAAGTCACCGATTTCCTGGTCGCGAAAGAGGCGACTCGGGAATAAGATGCGAAACCTCGGAAAGAAAAAACCCGCATTTTGAGCGGGCTTTTTTTGGTTCATGTGTCTGGCGCGCCTGGAGGGATTCGAACCCCCGACTTCCACCTCCGGAGGGTGGCGCTCTATCCAGCTGAGCTACAGGCGCGTGTCTGAGATACCCTTTTTCCGGACATCCATGTCGACGTGTTGCGGTACTGCTACCGCCGGCCCATCCATCCCTGGCCGGGCGTTCACCGCGCTGCGTTCGTCCACTGGACGAACGGTCACGGTTCACCCAGCTGAGCTACAGGCGCTTAAAAAGGTGCGTAAGAATAGCGTCGGTCGATGGGGCTGTCCACGCCGGCGCTTGGCTGACGATGCGCTCGTTACGCTAAACTTCGCGCCATGGTCAAGGCCCTCGACATACTCCTTTTAGCGGTTTTCGCGGCCAGCGCGATCGTTCAGTACAACGACCCCGATCCATTGCTGTGGATCGCCGCCTACGGTCTGGCTGCGGTCGCGGCCGGGCGGGCAGTCTTCGGCCGCTACGACCGTTCCGTGATCGTGGTCGCGGCACTTGCCTGTCTCGCCGGACTCGTGATGTCTGCACCAGGATTCTGGGAATACCTGACCCAGCACGAAACCGAATCCATACTTGGTGAAATGACAGCGGAAAAACCCTATATCGAGGAAACACGAGAATTCATCGGCATGCTGATCACACTCGCCGCATTGGCCTGGTACTACCTGCGATCCCGGGCCGCGCCGGAACAATGAAGATCTACGCCGGAACCAGTGGATTCAGCTACAAGGAATGGAAGGGCCCGTTCTACCCGGAGAAGTTGCCGAACGCGAAGATGCTTTCGTACTACGCCGAACAACTGCCGTCGGTTGAGATCAACAACACATTCTATCGGCTACCAAAGAAAGAAGTGCTCGAGAAATGGTCTGATCAGGTGCCGGACACTTTTCGTTTCTCGATCAAGGCGTCGCGTCGCATCACGCATTTCAAGAGACTCAACGACGCGGCAGACGAAACCGAATACCTGTTGAGCACCCTTGAGGCACTGAAAAAGAAACTCGGTGTCGTGTTGTTCCAGCTGCCGCCGTTTCTAAGGAAGGACGCCGAACGGCTGACCGGGTTCCTGAAACTCCTGCCGAAGAACACACCGGCCGCCTTCGAGTTCCGCCACGACTCGTGGTTTGACGACGAGATCGCCGACGCTTTGAGATCACACAACTGCGCGCTCTGTATTGCGGACACCGATGAGAAACCGGACCCCGAATTCATCACGACCGCCGACTGGGGTTATCTGCGTTTGCGTCGCGCCAAATATACGGCGCCAGCGCTGAAGAAATGGGCCAAGCAAATCAGTGACGCGGGCTGGAAGCGCACGTTTGTGTTCTTCAAACACGAAGACGAAGGGGCAGGGCCGAAGATGGCGGAGCAGTTCCTGAAGATCACTCAGTAACGACGACGCCTCGCCAGAACGCGACATGGTCCTTGATCTCGCTGGCCGCGAGTTTCGGTTTCGGGTAGTACCAGGCGGCACCAGCGTTGCGTTCGCCATCGACGACCACATCGTAGTAGCTCGCCGTACCCTTCCACGGGCAGACACTGTGTTCGTCGCTGTTCTCGAAATACTCTCCGTTCACCGAGTCGGGCGGAAAGTAATGGTTCCCCTCGACAGCTACTGTGTCGTCGCTTTCTGCGACAACTGTCCCGTTCCAGATTGCTTTCATGCTTCCTCGGGCTGGGTCAGCGCTTTGTAGCGGGCCAGGTGCCGCAATGCAGCGGTCCGGTCGCCACATTGCTCGTACACCTGCGCCAGATTGTAGTGTGCATCTGCGAACTCGGGGTCGATCTCGATCGCCTGTTGGTACGCAATAATAGCCGACTCCTGTTCGCCTGCGTCTTCCAGCACGACACCGAGATTGAACGATCCCATTGGATTGTCCCGGGCTGCGTCGACCGCGGCACGGTAGTGTTTCTCCGCGCTCTTCAGGTCGTTCTCGGCATGGAACAACCGGCCCATGTTGATGTGTGCATCGGCATTCCCGGCGTCCATTGCCAGAGCCTGCGTGTAGGCGCGCTTTGCTTCCTGTAGTGAACCGACGATCTCGCAGTCGAGTGCGAGATTGTACCAGTCGTCGCTGGTCAGGCGTGTCTGGTGGTGTGCTGCCTGCACTACGCGCTTGACGAGCGGTCTTACTTCGCTGGCCAGATCTGAAACGGAAAAATCAAACGACGCCTGCCCCGTTTCTGCATGCCACGAAACGTGCTTGTCGCGCACAACGACCTCATCGCCCTGCGCCGAAATCCTGACTGCTGTCAGCGGTTGACCTGAGGGCAATTGCTTCCGAAGGAGACGCAGTGCACGCCAGATGCGTTTCGGTGGAACACGCGCTGCAAACAGCTCTTTCGCGGTCCGCAACAAGACGATGTCCTGAAAGGTATAGCGATAGTGGCCGCGTGTGTCCTTTACCGCCACCAGCAAGCCCGCCCGTGCGATCAAGCGGATTTTTTCCTGTGACAGGCTTAGCAGCTCTGCCACGTCTGCTGTCGTGTAACCACTCATTGGCAGGGACGTCCGCGCCTCAGCGGAACGTTACTTAGCGGCTTTTTTCTTGCTTGACGCTTTCTTTTTCGTGGTCGATTTTTTCGCCGCACGTTTTGCCGGCTTGCGTTCACCGCCCTCGAGGGAAGCTTTCAAAGCATCCATCAGATCGATGATCTTGTGTTCCGGCTCCTCGGTCGGCGTGACACTAATATCTTCACCGTCGATTTTGCGCTGGATCAGCTCCACGATGCGCTCCCGAACATCATCATGATACTGCTCGGGCTTGAATTCTTCACTCGAGGCCTGATCGATGAGTTGGATGGCCAGCTTCAGCTCGTCTGACTTGATCTCCGCTTCGTCGATCGGCACTTCGGAAAACGGACGGAGTTCGTCCGCATAGTGCAGCTGATCCATCGCGAGCCCGTCCTCGACCGGGCGGATCAACACCAGATACTGTTTGCCACGCGCGGCGTACTTGGCGATCGCGGCACGCCCCGTTTCCCACAACGCCTTGTTGAGGAGACGATAAGCACGTGCGGCACCCTTGTCTGGCCCGAGGTAGTAGGTCTTGTCGTGATAGATGCGTCCTACTTGGCCGGCGTCGACAAATTCTTCGATGTCGATGGTCTGGGTCGACTTCGCTTCCAGCGCTTTCAGTTCGTCCGATTTGAACAGGACATACTGGCCTTTCGCGAACTCGTAGCCCTTGACGATCTCGTCCTTCGCGACGACCGTACCCTCTTTGGCGCAGATCATTTGCTGCTTCAGACGCGAGCCGTCATTCTTGTGAATCTGGTTGAAGCGGATCGCAGCCGCGCTTTCTGCGGACGAAAAGAGCTTGACCGGGATCGAAACCAGCCCGAAAGAGATCGTCGCCGACGCCATCGCTCGCATAGCCATAGCGCTGGATGATATAAAACCCGAGCCGTGCCCGCAAGAAAACAAGCCAAATTAGAGACTTATCGTAAAAAGCGAAAGGCAGATCGAACTGCTGAGCCTTTCGGCGGCGCGGCTGCTACCGGCGCGGGTCTGTTTGTTGTCCAGAAACACGACGCCACACGTCTGCACTACGACCTCAGACTCGAGATCGACGGCGTGCTGAAGTCCTGGGCGGTCCCAAAAGGTCCGTCTCCGAATCCAGCCGAGAAACGTTTCGCGGTCGCTGTCGAAGACCACCCGGTCGAGTACGCCAGGTTCGAAGGCGTCATCCCGGACGGCAATTACGGCGCCGGCGCTGTCATCGTCTGGGACCGTGGTTCGTGGGAACCCGTCGAGGACATCGCTGAGGGGTTCGAGAAAGGGAAGCTCTTGTTCAGGCTCAACGGCTACAAACTGCGTGGTCGCTGGACACTGATCAAGACCAAACAGGGCGAAAAAGACTGGTTGCTGATCAAGGAACGCGACGCGTACGCGACCGATGGAAGCACCGACTCCTATCCGGCCGACTCGATCTTGTCCGGGCGTACTGTCGAAGAAGTCGGCGAAGGTAAGGACGCCGGGGCAAGCATACGCAGAGCCCTGGCCCGTGCGAAGGCCAGCAAGCAAACCGTCGATGCATCGTCTGCGTCGATGACGCTCGCAAAACCGGCCGAACCCTTTTCGCGAGCGGGCTGGATCTTTGAATTCAAGTACGACGGTTATCGATTGTGGGTTTCGAAAGACGGGGATACCGTTACGCTGTACTCACGCAACGGCAACGATCTGACACAAACGTTTCCGGAGATCGCAGAGGCAGCAGCGGCCTTGCCGTACAAAAACTTCATCATCGACGGCGAAGCAGTTGCCCATGGCCATGATGGTTTGCCGAGTTTTTCGAGACTGCAGAAACGCGGCCGGCTACGCCGGGTCATGGACATCAGGCGCGCGGCAATACGCGACCCCGTGACGTTATATGCGTTCGACCTCGTCTCATTTGAAGAATACGACTTGCGCACACTCACTCTGCTGAAACGCAAGCAGTATCTGAAGAAAATCCTGCCAAACATCGGCCCGATTCGTTATTCCGAACACATCGAGAAAGCGGGCGAAGCCATGTACGAGCAGGTTTCCTCACTCGGAATGGAAGGTCTCGTCGCGAAACGCGCGGACTCGCGTTATGTGTCCGGTCGCTCGGACGATTGGTTGAAGATTCGTGTAGACAGAACGGATGACTTTGCCGTCATCGGATTCACCGACCCGAAGGGATCACAACAGGGATTCGGAGCCCTGTTGCTGGGCCAGTACCGTAACAGCGAGCTCGTCTGTTTCGGTCGTGTCGGAACCGGTTTCAAGATCGCCGACTTCAAGACCATCCAGAAAGTTCTCGACGGGTCTAAAAAAATGAAACCACCGGATGTTGTTGCGGATATTCCTGATCCACACTGGCGTGAACCGCAACTCGTCGTCGAGGTGCGTTAAAAGGAAGTCACACCGGACGGTAACCTCAGACACCCGGTGTTACTGCGGCTGCGTGACGACAAGGCCACGGTCGACTGCACGATCGCAACTGATGAGACCGAACTTCCGGA